>NZ_VZQN01000008.1:0-212195 GCF_014397645.1 Paraburkholderia sp. 31.1 | reverse complement strand
TCAACGACATCTGTTGCAAGGTCTTTTCCTCGGCTTCGCTCAGCTCTACAACACACTTCATCTGGACTCCGGCGCAATGGGGTCGCCGAAGTTAACAAAATTCAAACGCGTTTACCAGCAACACTTACCGCAATTCAAAATAAAGCCATATAAATAATCCTGTCCGCATTTTGCGTGACCCAGCAATGTAATATCACAATTGCGCGGCGTTCATCACTCACCCAAGAAAGCTTGTCGCCGCTGACCATTTTCGGCGTCGGCACTTTTAACGCGTTTTCAGGTAATGGCATTTATCGCGATCGAGGTGGATGCACAGCCATTCCCGATCCCGGCCGGGAAATACTGGATCGTGGACCGCCCTACAGGCGGCGTCCGCTCCCAGCTATTGCTGCCGCGAAAGACGTGTGGAATACGGCTAATGGTCGCCCATCTCATCACAATGAATGGTTCGCGCTCTATCGCGACGATGGAAACATTGATGACTTTGCATGGGTCAACGGCATCAAGCGCGGACAGTTCAGGCCGCATCCGGTCGGCGGTAGTGGACTTTCACTCGGCTGTATTAGCCTGCCGAGCTATAGTGACTTCGAAATAATCCGCCGCGCTCTTCTGCACACCGTCACTGTCCCGGTCCGCACTTCCGGGCTTGGCGCGTATGGAACTATAGAGGTCGTCACGTATGACAACACTTGCCCGTAGGCTCTGCAAGGTCGCCCTGTTTATCGGCCTCTTCCTCGTTTCAGCTCGCTCTGTCCATACGTATCCGTGGCCTATGCCCGAACGCCAGGCGCTTGCCTGGCTTTCCATCGCGAACGGGTTTGGTCTGCACGATCCTGACGATATTTATATCCCGGCAATGGTAGTTATCGAACTGCTCGTTACAGTTCTTGCCTATATGGGAATCATGAGACTATGGCGCAAATATCGGAGGAGAAGTAAGCGCGTAGGTTGATGACGCGACGTAGGCTACGCATGTCGTGCCCGAACTTGATGTGTTCGCGCTTCCATCGTGACGCGGATGCCTGATCCAGGGAATCGGCTCGCTCGGACGCGGGCCGCTCATTTGTGTGGAACGTCCACGCCCGTAATCCAATCAGGGCGCCGGCTTTGTGCTCACACTCGAGGCGGCGCAATAGCGCCGGCTAAACGCTTGTGAACTCTAGTGGTGCCGGGGACCGGACTTGAACCGGCAAGCCCGAAGGCGGCGGATTTTAAGTCCGCTATGTTTACCAATTTCATCACCCCGGCAGAGGTGGCAATCGCGCGTGGTCGCGAATTCTACCATCGCCTCCCGGCAGCCCCAAAAAAGCGCCCGACACCCGCATTCATCCCCAAGTCACAAACGTTGCCGATAATCCGCTCACGAAAACGTTTACAGCGGGCCGAAAACCGATGACGCCGACGATCAAGGATGTCGCCGCCCACGCGGGCTTTTCCATCGCCACGGTATCGCGCGCGATCAACGCGCCGCACACCGTGAACCCCGTCACGCTCGACAAGGTACGTCAGTCGATCGACGCGCTGAACTTCCGCCCGAGCCCGCTCGGCCGGCAATTGCGCGGCGAGCGCACGCGCCTCGTGGGTGTCGTCCTGCCGACGCTAGCGAACCCGGTGTTCGCCGAATGCCTGCAAGGCATCGACGATCTCGCGTCAGCGCAAGGCTATCGGCTGATGCTGATGACCACGCAGTACGACGTGGACCGTGAACGTCACGCAATCGAAACGCTGCGCGAGCATCGCGTCGAAGGACTGATCCTGACCGTCGCCGATGCCGACACCCATCCGCTGCTCGACGAACTCGACCGCGACGGCCTGCTATACGTGCTGATGCACAACGACACGGTGCGCCGCCCGTCGGTGTCGGTCGACAATCGCCTCGCCGCCTACGACGGCGTGCGCCGGCTCATCGCGCACGGCCATCGCCGCATTCTGATGCTGGCCGGCTCGTTCGCGGCCTCGGATCGCGCGCGTCAGCGTCATCTCGGCTACACGCAGGCGATGCAGCAGGCCGGCCTCACGGCCGCGCCCGCGCTCGAAGTCGATTTCAACGCCGACGAACTCGCGCCGTCCGTGCTCGCGCACCTGACGCACGGCGCAAACCGTCCGACCGCCCTCTTCTGCAGCAACGATCTGCTCGCGATGGTCGTGATGCGCGGCCTGCGCCGCGCGCGCCTGAGGATTCCGCAGGACATGTCGATTCTCGGCTTCGACGGCCTCGCAATGGGCGAACTGCTGTCGCCGGCGCTCGCGAGCATCTGCGCGCCGAATCGCGAAATCGGCTGTGCGGCGTGGCAGCGCTTGCTCGCACGCATCGGCGGCGCGCGCGACGAGCGCGCGTTCTGCGCAACTTCGCGCGCGTTGACGCTGCCGCACAGCTTGCGCGAAGGCGCGACGATCGCGGCGCTCGGCTCGCACGCGAATCTCGACGGAGCGTCGCCGCCCCACGTCCCGAGCGCTGCGGCCGCCACCGAAAAGCCGCTCGCATAAGAAGCCCAATGAAGGCACGCGCATACGCGCGCCCTGGCTGTCATTCCCAACCCGCGCAACCCATCCGACACAGGGAGACCCGCAGTGCCCCGCTCAACCTCACGCTTCGCATCCTCGCTCATACCGCTGTGGCAAAAACTCTCGCGCGCCGCCGCGACCGCACTGCCGGCGAGCCTGCTCGTCGCCGGCGCGGCGCTCGTCGCGCTCGCGCCGCAAGCCGCGCGCGCCGACGAAACCGCGATCTGCTACAACTGCCCGCCCGAATGGGCCGACTGGGCGAGCCAGATCAAGGCGATCCAGCAAAAGACCGGCATTCGCGTGCCGTTCGACAACAAGAACTCAGGGCAATCGATCGCACAGCTAATGGCCGAGCAGAAAAGCCCGGTCGCCGACGTCGTGTATCTCGGCGTATCGTCGGCGTTCCAGGCCAAGGACAAGGGCGTGATCCAGCCGTACAAGCCCGCGCACTGGGACGACATTCCCGCCGGCCTGAAAGACCCGCAAGGCTACTGGTTCACGATCCACTCGGGCACGCTCGGCTTCTTCGTCAACAAGGACGCGCTCGAAGGCAAGCCGGTGCCGCGCTCGTGGGCCGATCTGCTGAAGCCCGAATACAAAGGCATGATCGGTTATCTCGATCCGTCGAGCGCGTTCGTCGGCTATGCGGGCGCGGTCGCGGTGAACCAGGCGCTCGGCGGCACGCTCGACAACTTCGAGCCGGGTCTCGACTGGTTCAGAAAGCTCAAGGCGAACGCGCCGATCGTGCCGAAGCAAACCGCGTACGCGCGCGTGCTGTCCGGCGAAATTCCGATCCTGCTCGACTACGACTTCGACGCGTACCGCGCGAAGTACAAGGATCACGCGAACGTCGAGTTCGTGATTCCGCAGGAAGGCACGATCTCGGTGCCGTACGTGATGAGCCTCGTGAAAGGCGCGCCGCACGAAGCGAACGGCAAGAAGGTGCTCGATTTCGTACTGTCCGACGAAGGCCAGAAGCTGTGGGCGCAGGCGTATCTGCGGCCGGTGCGCGCGAGCGCGATGAGCGCCGGGACGGCTGCGCAGTTCCTGCCCGCGAGCGAATACGCGCGCGCGAAGCCGGTCGACTTCGCGAAGATGGCCGACAAGCAGTCGAGCTTCGGCGAGCGCTATCTACAGGTGATGCATTGAACGAAGTCACGTTCCCGCTGCGCTGGCGCATCGCGTTGCTCGCGCCCGCGCTCGCGGTCTTCATCGCATTCTGGCTGCTGCCGATGGTCGCGCTCGCGCAGCTCTCCGGCGGCGGCCATGCGTTCGCGACCTATCGCGCAATGCTGACGAATGCGCGTTACATGTCGAGCCTTGGCGCGACCGTCGTGCTGGCGGCGGGGGTCACGGCGGCCACGCTGGTGCTGTCGGTGATCGCGGGGCTGCTGCTCGCGCGTCGAGAGTTCGCCGGCAAGCGCCCGCTGCTCGCGCTGCTGACGTTTCCGCTCGCGTTTCCGGGTGTCGTCGTGGGCTTCATGGTCATCATGCTGGCGGGACGTCAAGGGTTGATCGGCGCGCTGTCGCTGAAACTCGCGGGCGATCGCTGGGTGTTCGCGTATTCGATGAGCGGCTTGTTTCTGGGCTATCTGTACTTCTCGATTCCGCGCGTGATCGTCACCGTGATGGCTTCGGCGACCAAGCTCGATGCATCGCTCGAAGAGGCCGCGCGCTCGCTCGGCGCATCGCCGTGGCGCATCATGCGCGACATCGTGTTGCCGGCGCTGTCGCCCGGACTGATCGCGGCGGGCGCCGTGTGCTTCGCGACCGCGATGGGCGCGTTCGGCACGGCGTTCACGCTCGCCACCGACATCGACGTGCTGCCGATGACCATCTATACCGAGTTCACGCTGAACGCGAACATGGTGACGGCCGCGGGCCTGTCGATCGTGCTGGGCATCGTCACGTGGGCGGTGCTGGCGACCGCGCGCAGCGCGAGCGGTTCGGGCGTGGCGGCGAGCGCGTGAACGGCGCGTCGCCGGAGCCGCGCGTTCGCGAACGCAACGACTACCTACCTATGAACTCAATCACCGCCCCTTCGCCGTCTTCGCAACCGGCAGCGGGACCGCGCGCGCGACGCGCGTGGCCTTCCACGCGAACATGGCTCGCCGCGGGTCAATGGTTCGTCACACTGCTGCTGTGCGCGTTCCTGATGGTGCCGGTCGTCATGTCGATCGTCGCCGGGCTGACGGTCAACTACTTCAAGGGCGTGTCGAGCGGACTCACGCTGCGTTGGCTCGTCGAAGTGTGGACCCAGTATCACGACTCGGTGTGGCTATCGCTCGAAGTGGCCGCGGCGACGCTCGTCGTCACGCTGCTGACCGGCGTGCCCGCGGGCTATGTGCTCGCGCGCAGCAAGACGCGCTTCGCACGCATCGTCGAAGAGTTTCTGGTGCTGCCGATCGCGCTGCCCGGCCTCGCATCGGCACTCGCGCTGCTGGTGATCTACGGCGGCTTCACGGCGTTTCGGATGAGCGCGGCGTTCATCGTCGTCGGGCATGTGGTGTTCACGCTGCCGTTTATGGTGCGCGCGGTCGCGGCGGTCTGCGCGAGCAGCGATCTGCGCACGCTCGAAGAAGGCGCGGCGAGCCTCGGCGCGAGCTTCTTCACGCGCTTCGTCACGATCGTGCTGCCGAACGCGCGGCCAGGCATCGTCGCGGGCGCGCTCGCGGTGCTCACGCTGTCGATCGGCGAATTCAACCTCACGTGGATGCTGCACACGCCCGACACGAAGACGCTGCCGGTCGGCCTCGCCGACACCTACGCGTCGATGCGCATCGAGATCGGCAGCGCGTACACGATCCTGTTCTTCATCATGACGATGCCGCTGCTCGTCGCGATGCAATGGCTCGGCGTCGATGCGACCGGCCAGCGCAGCGCGTCGAAGAAGCGCGGCGCCGCCTCTTCCTCGAAGCCCATCGACACGCCATGAAACTGACCTCGGTTCCCATCACGCTCACGCAGTGCGCCAAAACGTTTCGCGGCACGCGCGTGCTCGAACCGCTCGACCTGACGATCGGCGCGGGCGAAACCCTCGTGCTGCTCGGACCGTCGGGCTGCGGCAAGACGACGACGCTGCGCCTGATCGCGGGCCTGGAAACACCAGACGCGGGCGGCCGCATCGCATTCGGCGACGACGACGTGACCACGCTGCCGATCGAAAAACGCGCGGTCGGCATGGTGTTCCAGAGCTACGCGCTGTTTCCGAATCTGACCGTGCGCGGCAACATCGGCTACGGTCTGAAGATCAAACGCGTGCCGGCCGCAGTCGCGCGACGACGCGTCGACGAACTGCTCGGCATGATGCGGCTCAACGCGCACGCCGACAAACCGATCGATCAACTGTCGGGCGGCCAGCGTCAACGTGTGGCGCTCGCGCGCGCACTCGCGGTGCAGCCGCGCGTGCTGCTGCTCGACGAACCGCTGACCGCGCTCGACGCGCGTCTGCGCGACGCATTGCGCGGCGAGATGAACGCGCTGTTGCGCGAACTCGGCATCACGACCGTCTACGTGACGCACGATCAGGCCGAAGCGATGGAGCTCGGCGATCGCATCGTCGTGATGAGCGCGGGACGCATCGAGCAGATCGGTTCGCCGCGCGACATCTACTATCGTCCGGCCAATCGCACGGTCGCGCAGTTCGTCGGCACGATCAACCGTGTCGCGGGCGAGCCGCGCGACGGCATGCTGGCGACGAGCGGCGGCGCCGTGCCGTTGCCCGCGCATGCGTCGAACGCACGCGGCGCGCACGAAATCTTCTTTCGCCCCGAGGATGCCCGGCTCACCGACCCCGCGCTCGCGCAGCTGCGCGGCCAGATCGAAAGCACCGCGTTCCTCGGCGAACGCACGCGGCTGACGATTGGCGGTGCCGCGCCCGAGCCGCTCTTCGTCGACGTCGCGGGCCGCATCGAGCTTGCGCGCGGCACGCCGGTCGGCATCTCGATCGAGCCGGACGCACTGATTGCGCTATCGTAGGTAAAAACAGCGCCGCATCCTGGCGCCCGACACGAAGCAACCCGAAGGACCTCTGTCATGCTGCTGGCTCAAATTAGCGACCTGCATATCAAGCAACCCGGCGCACTCGCATATCGCCGCGTCGATACCGCCCCCTACCTCGCGCGCTGCGTCGACGCGCTCAACGCGCTCACCCCGCGTCCCGACGCGGTGCTGATCACCGGCGACCTCGTCGATCAGGGCGACCCGCAGCAGTACGCACACCTGAAAACACTGCTCGCGCCGCTCGCGATCCCCTACTTCCTGATGGTCGGCAATCACGACGAACGCAACGCGCTGCGCGCGGCGTTTGCCGAGCGCGAGGAATTGCTGAGCGGCGGCGAGTTCGTGCAGTACGCGCTCGACGTCGGCCCGCTGCGCGTGATCGCGCTCGATTCGCTGGTGCCCGGTTCTAGCGCCGGCATGCTGTGCGACACGCGGCTCGCGTGGCTCGAGCGGCAGCTCGATGCGGCGCGCGGCAAGCCGGTCGTGGTCGCGCTGCATCACCCGCCGTTCGCGTGCGGCATCGGGCATATGGACCAGATCCGGCTCGACCGGGCGGCGTCGCACAAGCTCGCGGCGTTGATCGCTCAGCATCCCAACGTCGAGCGCGTGCTCTGCGGGCACGTGCATCGGTCGATGTTCGTGCGCTTCGGCGGCACGATCGCGAGCGCGATTCCAGCGCCCGCGCACCAGGTGGCGCTCGATTTTCGCGAGGACGGACCGTCGGCGTTCGTGATGGAGCCGCCCGCGTATGCGCTCCATTACTACGATCCGGCGACGGGCATCGTCACGCATCATGCGTATGTCGACGCGGCCGACGGTCCGTATCCGTTCTACGACGCTGGCGCGTTGATCGACTGAACCGCCGGACACACTTCGCAACCGCCTGATACCGGCTGCGCGGGCGAGCCTCGCGCGGCCGTCAGCACGAACCCCGCCGCTCCGGTATGATCGGCACGCTTGAGGACCGCGCATGGGCCGGTCCGTCGATCCGCCCCTGTCATGTCCACTTCCGACGCTTCCACTTCCGCTTCCTCCGCCCGGTCGTTGCGCGGCGTGTTGCTGCTGCTCGCGACGATCGCCGGTGTCTCGGTCGCAAACATCTATTTCAACCAGCCGCTGCTCGATAACTTCCGCCAGTCGTTTCCGGGCAGCGCGTCATGGGTCGGCGCGGTGCCGGCCGTCACGCAGCTCGGCTACGCCGCCGGCATGCTGTTGCTCGCGCCGCTCGGCGATCGCTTCGACCGGCGTCTGCTGATCCTGCTGCAGATCGCCGGCATGTGCGTCGCGCTCGTCATTGCGGCGTCGGCACCGACGCTCGCGGTGCTGATCGTCACGAGTCTCGCGATCGGCGTGCTCGCGACGATCGCGCAACAGGCGGTGCCGTTCGCGGCCGAACTCGCGCCGCCGTCCGAGCGCGGCCACGCGGTCGGCACCGTGATGAGCGGCCTGCTGCTCGGCATCCTGCTCGCCCGGACCGCGGCGGGCATCGTCGCCGAATACTTCGGCTGGCGCGCGGTGTTTGGCGCATCCGTCGTCGCGCTGCTCGCACTCGCTGTCGTCATCGTTTTGCGTTTGCCGAAGAGTCAGCCCACCTCGACGTTGCCGTACGGCAAGCTGCTCGTGTCGATGTGGCACCTGGTAACCGAGCATCGCGCGCTGCGCGAGGCATCGCTGACCGGTGCGGCGTTGTTCGGCGCGTTCAGCATTTTCTGGTCGGTGCTCGCGCTGCTGCTCGCGGGCGCGCCGTTTCATCTCGGGCCGCAGGCGGCAGGGCTGTTCGGTATCGTCGGCGCGGCCGGCGCGCTGGCCGCGCCGCTCGCCGGCAAGTTCGCCGACCGGCGTGGACCGCGCGCGATCATCACCGTGTCGCTCGTGCTGGTCGTGATCGCGTTCGTGATCTTCGGTGCGTCGGCGAAGAGCATCGCGGGCCTCGTGGTCGGCGTGATCATTCTCGACATCGGCGTGCAGGCCGCGCAGATTTCGAATCAGTCGCGCATCTACGCCTTGAAGCCCGATGCGCGCAGCCGCGTGAATACCGTGTACATGGTCGCGTATTTCATCGGCGGGGCGCTGGGCTCGGGTGTCGGCGCGATCGTGTGGCCGGTGTTCGGGTGGGTCGGCGTGACTATCGCGGGGATCGCGTTTGCCGGGCTCGGCGCGTGGAATCATTTGCGGTTGCCGGCGCGGGCTGGGCATTGATATCAGGTTGACCAGCGCCGGATAAGAACCGTCTTGTCGATTTGCCACCGCATATAACCGCCTGGTGAAACCGGAGGATCGTCTGTAATGAACGACACGTGGCTCGATCTCGCTCGGTTCATCCGCGAAATGCGCACTCCCGCCGGGCTGCCTCTCGACGACAAGCTGACCCGTGACATGGATCTGTATCACGATCTGGATTGGGAGCCGGCGAAAATCGTCGAGGTGATGCAGGCATGGGCTGACCGCTTCCACGTGGACCTGCGCGATTTCGACGTCGCTTACCACGTTCCATCCGCCGACATGCGAAAGCGCGACATCGTTGTGGCCGCGTTGAAGTCCCCGTTCAGTTCCAGCGCGCGAGAATTGCTCGGCGGACGTTCGCTTACCCTTGGGATGCTCGAAGAAGCGATGAAGCGCGGAGTGTGGAAACAGGACTAGAAACGCCAACTACGGTCGAGTCGTTACACCCCGCCACCCCGCCCCAACGCATACTCATGCAGCGCATCGAGCACGCGATCGAACTCGAACGATTTGTCGTAAAAGTGCCGCACGCCATACTGCTCGCAGCGCTCGCGGTACGCGGGCAACGCGTGATTGGTCAGCACCGCCGCGAACATCGAATCGATCAGCCCCTCGCGCTGCAGATATGCGAGCACCGGCACGCCCGAGCCCAGCTTCAGCTGCAAATCGACGATCACCGCGTCGAACGCTTCGTCGCCGAGCAGCGCGATCGCCTGATCGGCGGAATCGGCATAAGCGGCCACGCGCAGCAGGCCCGACGCATCGATCGCCTCCACGAGGCTGCGGCGGATCAGCGGCGAATCCTCGATCAGCAGCACGCGCAACGGCGCGCGGCTGGCTGACTTGGTAGCGGGGTTCGGTTCGCTGTTCATCGGGATATCTCGATCGTCCGTCAGTCGATCAGGCCATTCTTGATCGCGTAATACGTGAGGTCCGCGTTGTTCGCGAGACGCATCTTCTCGAGCACCCGCGCGCGATACGTGCTCACCGTTTTGACCGACAGATGCAGCTCTTCGGCAATCTCGGTCGGCAACCGGCCGGCCGCGAGCTTGCAGAAGATCTGGAATTCGCGCTCCGACAGCGCTTCATGCGGACGCCCGGCGGCAGGCTTGTCGAGATTGTCGGCAAGCGTATCGGCGACCGCCTCCGACAGATAGCGATGCCCGCGCGCGACCGAGCGAATCGCGCGCACGATTTCTTCCGGCTCGCAGTCCTTGTTCAGATAGCCGCTCGCGCCCGCGCGCAGCAGATTGATCGCGTACTGGCTCTCGGGATAGCCCGATAGAATCAGCACGCCCTGCTCGGGACGCACCTGCTTGATCACACGCAACGTATCGATGCCGTTCTTGTCAGGCATCGCGATGTCGAGCAGCACGACGTCGAATGCCTGCTCGCGCACGAGGCCGATCGCTTCCTCGCCGGTGGCGGCCTCGGCGGCGACGCACATGTCCGGCTCGTCGGCGACGAACTGTCTGAATCCACCTCGAACGATCGCATGATCGTCAGCTATCAGCACTCGAATCATCGGTTGGGTTCCGTGCAAAGGGAGTCGCTCCGATGCGGACATGGTAATGATCCGGGGCCACGGCCGGACGCGCAATGCGAGGGCGGCTTCGCACCGCAGCTGCCGGCATTCCCGAGTTCGCCCGCGACCCGGTCCTTCGACGCTTCCCTGTCGCCTGGCGCGCTACTCGCGCCCCGCGAGCAGATCCGCCATATCGTCGGCATGCTCTTCTTCGACCGCGAGAATCTCCTCGAACAGCCGGCGCGTGGTCACGTCCTTCTCGCCGAGATACCGTGCGATCTCGCGGTACGTGTCGATCGCGATGCGCTCCGCGATCAGGTTCTCGCGAATCATGTCGGTCAGATCGGTGCCTTCCTTGTATTCCGAATGCGCGCGTGCCTTGATGCCGTCCGGCGCGAAATCCGGTTCGCCGCCAAGCTGCACGATGCGCTCGGCGATGCGATCGGCGTGCTCCTGCTCCTCGGTTGCGTGCTCGGCAAATTCCCTCGCGACCGCTTCGGAATTGATGCCCTTCGCCATGAAGTAATGGCGCTTGTAGCGCAGCGTGCAGACGATCTCGGTGGCGAGCGCGTCGTTGAGCAGCTTGAGCACCGTCTCGCGATTCGCGCCATAGCTCTGCGTGACCGGACCATCCGACATATGCTTGCGCGCGTCCTCGCGGATCTTCGTGATGTCCATCACGAACGTGTCGCCAGATTGCTTCGTCATCGAACTTCTCCTTTATCCGGTATTGGGTGAATCGCGCATCAGCACGAATCGCGCCTGATGCGGCCAGGGTGGAATGACAGCGCGCTTCGAACGCGGGCGCCTCAAGCGGGGATTCAAACGCCGCGCGTTCACGCGCCCTGTTGACTACCTGTTCCTACATTGCGTACTTCGCTGCCTACCTCATGTTGCGTTCATCCGGCTCGCGCGGCTAGGTTCGAAACACGCCGAGCAGCAACGTGACCACGAACACGACGAGGAAGATGTAGAACAGGATCTTCGCGATTTCGGCCGCGCCGGCCGCGATGCCGGTAAAGCCGAATACGGCTGCGATGATCGCAATCACGAAGAAGACGATGGCATAGTGAAGCATGGCATTTCTCCCTTTTGTTGGCCTTCCAATCGACTACCAGCAAATCGCTCGCCTGCTGTGAGGGCGCGGCTTGCCGCCACCGCGATGGCCGCGCTAATCGATCATTTTCTTCGTCACGACGAAGCCCAGCACGAGGAACACCACGCACAGCACGACAAAGACGAAGAACAGGAACTTCGCGATCGCCGCCGCGCCGGCCGCGATGCCGGTGAAGCCGAGAAGACCGGCGATCACCGCGACGATCGCGAAGAACAGTGCCCACTTCAACATGATGGCTTCCTCCCGAAACATTGCATGAACGATCGGGTCCATGCTATCGATGCGCGGCGCCGCGCGCATTCCGACGCTCGCCGTTTTTCGTGTGAGAATCCGCTTACATTGGGTTACGACGACATTACGCGCGCGGCTTCGCGCGATGCCGGGGTCGATGCCGGTGTCGATGCCCTCTTTCCGGAGCCGAAAGTGTCGAATCTGCAGAACCCGCCGGAACAAGCTGGCGCGCGCGCCACGGCGCGGCTCGCCGAGTGGATGCGCAATCGCAGCTGGGCGATCGCGATGACGGTGGCGATCGTGATCACGGTGGGAGGCCTCGTGATTCTGGAGACCGCGCGTCAGCGCATCACCGCCGAGTATGAGACCGCGCTTGAAGCGCGCGACGTCACCGTGCGACTGAGCACACTCGCGAGCGAGCTGTCGCGCCTCACCGCGCAACAAAACCAGTTTCTTCTGACGAAGGACGACGCGTCCGCCCACGCGTTCTGCGCGAGCGCCGCGCGCATCCGCGACACCACCCAGCAGTTGGACCACTTCTATCGCGGCGGCCGCGCGGACAGCGCGGAACTCGCGAGCTTCACGCAGATTCTCGCGCTGATCGACGCGCGCATCGGCGCGGGCGCCGCCGCGATGCAGCACGCCGCGCCGCATCCGCTCGATCTCGGCGCATGCGGGAGCGCGAGCGACATCAACCCGGCGGACGCGTCGTTGATCGACAGTACGCTCGCACTGCTGCGCGACAACGAGGAGCGCCGCGCTCAGCACGCGCTGGCCGCGAGCCGCGCCGACCAGCGGCTGTCGACGCTGTGCGCGGCGGGTCTGTCGGCGCTGAACATCGTGCTGTTCATCCTGCTGTTTCGCAATCTCGGCATCCAGATCGACCGGCAGGCGCGCGCGCAGCGTCAGTTGATCACGCAGCAGGAGGAACTCGACCAGCTCGTCAACGAGCGCACGCGGCAGCTCGAAGCGCTCGGCTGGCATCTGCAGGCGGTCAGCGAAAACGAAAAGACCCAGCTCGCGCGCGAGTTGCACGACGAACTCGGCGCGATTCTGACCGCATGCCGGATGGACGTCGCATGGGCGCGCCGCAAGCTGAAGGACAGCGAGCCGGACATCGCCGACAAGCTGCAGCGCGCGCTCGCCAATCTCGACCAGGGCATCGCGTTGAAGCGGCGCATCATCGAGGACATGCGGCCGACCGTGCTAGCCAATTTCGGGCTCGTTACCGCGCTGCGCACGCTCGCCGACGAAGCCGCGCAGCGCAACAACTGGACGCTCGAGCTGCACCTGCCCGCCGACGATATCCAGCTCGACGAGCAGACCGAAATCGCGCTGTTCCGGGTCGCGCAGGAATCGCTGACGAACGCCGCCAAGTACGCGCGGGCCTCGAAGGTCGGAATCGCATTGCGGGTCGGCGACGGCGAGGTCGCGCTGCATATCGCGGACAACGGCGTCGGCATCATGCCGGCCGACCTGAAGCGCACACATACGCACGGCCTGCTCGGCATGCGTCAGCGCGTGGCCGCGCATGGCGGGCGCTTCGACATCCGCCGTGGCGCGCAAAACGGCACCGACATCGACGTCGTGATGCCGAGCGCGAGCGCCGCGACGCCTTCGGTCGATCAGCCGCTGACGTCGCCGGCCACGCCGCCCACTTCGTCGCAAAGCCCCGTCTGACAGATGCTCGCCGCAGCGCCCCCAAGCCGTTGTAGGAGTGCGCCGACGCAAACACCGGAGCACGCCTACGACAAAATCGCGGCACGGCCGACAGCGCCGCCCCCGCCCTTTTTTTACCATGCAATCAGACCGGTTCGAAACCGGATCGAGACCTGATCGACTGGCATGGCCCCGGTCGGACGACATCAACCGATGCATTCTCGACAAGGAGAAGTTTCATGACTCGACTGATCGCTTTGCTTGTGCTCGCAGGAACTGCCATGCTTGTCACCGGCTGCAACACGATGGCGGGCGCCGGCGAAGATATTTCGAAGGGCGGCCACGCCATCACGAACGAGGCGGATAAGGCGAAATAAGCCGGCACATGGCAGCAGGATTTGCAACGCCCGTCGCGGGATGCCGCTGCGGGCTTTTTTTCGTGAATGATTGCGTGCTGGCTGGCACTCGACGCGACGCGTTGGTGCGCGAGCGCGGCGGCCTGAAGCCGCCTGTCGCCGGTCTCAGATTCGCGCGAGACGGTGCCGACGCATGGCTCGACGTCGATACGATCGTCGTGTGCGCGGGGCAGGAGTCGTCGCGTGAGCTGTTGCCGTCGACGGTCGATGGCAACCACGGCAGCGGCGGCCCGCGTTTTCATGTGATCGGCGGCGCGAAGCTCGCGACCGAGCTCGATGCGAAGCGCGCGATCCGCGAGGGCGCGGAGCTGGCGGCAAGGCTTTGACAGCGGGCGCGCGGTTCGACGAGAACCGCGCCGCTATCAGGCGCTGCGCTTGTTCCGGTAATCGAACCAGAAAGACAGGCCGACGCTGATCAGAATCACGATCGTCGCGATTACCGTCGAGCGGGTGACCGGCTCGCCGAGCAGCAGCGCGCCCAGCGCGACCGCGACGACCGGATTCACGTACATGCAGCTGCTCGCGATGATCGGGCTCGTGTGGCGAATCAGATAACCGTAGGCGACGTACGCCGCCATCGTCCCAATCAGCATCAGATACAGGAACGCGACGAGAGGCAGAAAATGCAGCTCGAGCATCCGCTCGCCCGACGCCCACGCGACCAGCGTCGACATCGCGCCGCCGAGGCCGATCTGCAGCGAGGTCGACAGAAACAGGTCCGACGGCAGCTTCAGCTGCCCGGCCAGATGCGCGCCGCCGGCCCAGAACAGCGCGCCGCACAGAATCGCGAGACTGCCGCCCGTCGAGCCCGGCGTGCTGTCGCCGTGACTCAGAATCACGATGCCGGCGAGCCCCAGCCCGACCGCGAACCATTCGCCGCGCCCGATCTTGCGTCCGGCGACGGCCGCGATCACGGTCGCGAACAGCGGCACGGTCGCGACCATCACGGCCGCGGTGCCGGTGCCGACCGTGCGCATGCCGTAGGCGAGCATGCCGCTCGACAGACCCACCAGCATGGTGCCGACGAGGCCCGCGTTGCGGATTTCGGCGAAGCTCGGCCAGATCGGCTTGCGGCGCGCGGCGAACACGAACAGACCGATGCCGGCGAACAGGTTGCGCAAGCCCGACATCAGCAGCGGCGGGAACGAGCCAAGCGCGACATGCACGCCGAGGTAGGTCGAGCCCCACACCAGATAAACGACGGCAAGCGCGAGCGCGATCCGCCCGTTGCGCGATTGCGGCAGACGCAGCGGCCAGCCGCGCGGAGAAAAAGCTGAACGTTGCAGCGACATGCTTCAGTCCGCCGTCGCCACTCGACCCGCGCGATGCGCTCGATGCCCGCGAGGCACCGAGCCTGCGTCGATACCTTTCGGGCGGGATGGCGGGCACCGCATCGGCGATGCGGTCGGACGGGCGAGGCTGGCGGACATGTCGGTGGAACGGGAAGACGATGGGTGGCGCCGGAAGCGCCAGAAACGGCGGTGGCGGCCGCGCCGGTCAGAACGACACGATGCAACGCGGCCGCGCTGCGCGGCCGCAAGCTTGGCAAAGCCGCGGCGCGCACCGCATTATGCAGTAAGCGCCGAGAACGCCACGCGAGAGAATCGTAACTTTTGGGTTTCCTGCAACAGAAAAGCCGGGGACGCATCCCCGGCTTGCGGTCAGTGTCGGATCCGTTCGATGCGCGGCCGTGCATCGGCACGATCGCTAAGCACGCTCGGCGCCGACTCAGTTGCCCATCGCGCCCGACGCCTCGTGCTTCATCGCGTCGCCGCCCTTTTTCATCGAGTCGTGCTTCATCGTGTCCTTTTTCATGCCGTCCTTCGACATGCTGTCTTTGGACATCGAATCTTTCGACATCGCATTCTTCGACATCTCATCGTTGGACATCGTGCCGCTCGCCTGCGCGAAGGCCGCGCCGCCGCTTGCCAGCATCAACAACGCGATCGTGGTAACTGCAATCTTCTTCATGGGATGACTCCTTGGTGGTGGATGAATCGAAGCCGGCGAGAGCCGGCGTGCTTCCGAAGCCGCTGCCGCAAGCGCGCGTGCGCCCGCATGCGTCAGGAGCCTCCGAACCAGTTGTAGCCCTGGTCGACCCAATAGCCGCCGGGATACGTGTTGGTGACGAATATTTCGACGATGTGCTTCGGATTCTTGTAGCCGAGCTTGGTCGGCATGCGCAGCTTCATCGGGTAGCCGTATTTCGCGGGCAGCCGTTCGCCGTCGTAGGAAAACGTCAGCAGCGTTTGCGGATGCAAAGCGGTCGGCATGTCGATGCTTTCGTAGTAGTCGTCCGCGCATTTGAAGCCGACGTACTTCGCCGTCGTGTCCGCGCCGACGCGCCGCAGAAAATCGCCGAATGGCGTGCCGCCCCAGCGGCCGATCGCGCTCCAGCCTTCGACGCAGATATGTCGCGTGATCTGCTCGGCATGTGGCAGCGCGTACAGCTCGGGCAGCGTCCACACGCGCTGGCCGGTCACGAGGCCGCTCAGCTTCAATTGATAATCTGAGCCGTCGACGTGCGGCACGTCGTCGATGCCGTAGTACGCGTTGAATGGAAACGGCCGCGTGATCTGCGCTTCGGTGTAGGTCGGCGCGAGCTGCTTCGGATCGAACAGCGCGGCCTGCGCGCGATCGTTCAGCCGCGACACGGCTGTCAGGAAACGGTTCACGGAAGCGTCGTCGGTCAGCGAGCAGCCGGTTAGCATCGACAGGCCGCCGAGCGTCAAGAGCTGCTTGCCGAACAGGCGTCGCGACGGCATCGCCAGTTCGCGCTTCGCATCGAGCAGGATCGATGCGCGGTCGAGCTTGTGGCTCACACGATGTGTGGATGGGTCCGCTGGTTTCTCTATCGGCTTGTTCATGATTCGGTATCCGTTTGGAATTCGCGTTGCGTTTTCATGAGCGTGAGCATGCGCGTGGGCAGCCGCGGGCTCAACGTCCGCGCAACATCGCGAGCAACGAGCGCGGCACGAGCGCGACCATCGCCAGATGCACGGCGAGAAACGCGGCCAGCAGCGACATCGCGCTGAAGTGCACGATGCGCGCGTTGTCATAGCCGCCCATCAGTTCGCGCAGCAGCGGAAACTGCACCGACTTCCAGATCGCGAGCCCCGATAGCACGAGCACGATCAGATCGGCGATCGCGAACAGGTAGGCGAATTTCTGCACCGCGTTGTAGACGCGCAGATCGCCATGCGACAGCTTCCCGCGCAACGCGGCGACGAAATCGCGCAGTACCGCGCGCGGCGTCAGCGGCAGGAACTTCCGCACGAAGCGCCCGCTCGCGAGATTCAGCGCGATATACATGAGGCCGTTGAACACCAGCAGCCACATCGCCGCGAAGTGCCATTGCAGCGCGCCGCCGAGCCAGCCGCCCAGCGTGATCGCGGTCGGGAAGCTGAACGCCGGGAAGATCGGCGACGCGTCGTAGATGCGCCAGCCCGACAGCATCATCACGATCGCGGCGAGCGCATTCAGCCAATGTGTGATGCGCAGCCACAGCGGATGAATGACGCCGCGCTTCGGCGCGGTGGGCGCGGCTGGTGCGCTGGGGCGCAAGGCGTGGGGTGTGGACATGGGGCTCTCCTCGAGCAGCGGTAGTGAATGCGGCGCGCGCGATGTCGATCAACGGCACGCGGGAAGGTCGGTCGCTTGCAGCACGTCGCCGCTCGCGTCGCTTTCGACGAACGCGACCACGCCGAAGCGGCCGGCGGCGTTGGCGCTCGGATCGGCTTGCGCATCGACGCTCGCAGCGTGTACATCGATGTCCTGATGAATCCGCGCGTGACCGGAGACGAGCGGCACGGGCCCGAACCAGGCGCGCACGACGCGCTCGTGATGCAGCGTCGCGCCGCGGTTTTCGCCCGCGCCGACCTGCGTCGTCAGCGCGTTCTCGTAGATCGCGAGATAGGCGCTCAACGCACCCGTGGCGGCGGCTGCCGTCGTGCTGAACTGCGCATCGACATCGAACGCGCCGGGCGCACGCGGGCTCAGCGCAAGTGCGACGCTCGCCTGGGCGGGTTCGGCGACGAGCTCGTCGATGCGGCGCTCGAAACTGTCGCGTTGCGACCAGTCGCGCAGCTCGCGGCCCGCGACGAACACTTCCGGCGTATAGAGCGTGTGCGCGCCCGCGAGACGCGTCAGCGTTTGCTGACGTTCGGTGAAGCGATGCTGGGAAAAGCGGTCGGTCCAGCCGAGGCTGTTCCAGTAGTCGACGTGCAGCGCGAGCGGCACGATGCCGTGCGCGGCACCGTTGCTTTTCCATTGACTGAGCCAGCGGTCGGCGGGCGGGCAGCTATCGCAGCCCTCGCTGCTGTACAGCTCGACGAGCGCGACGCGGTGCGCGGGGCTGTGCGTGGCGCACAGGGGCCCGGCCGCGTTAGCCGCACTGATGCCAGAACCGCTCAGCAGAAAAAGCGCGAGGCCGACGGCGGGCGTCGAAAAAGTCGTAAAGCGCTGAAGTATCGAGCGATTGTGCGCGGTCGACATGACGTGCTCCGATCGTAATCTGCACGTTTGTCGAGCCGCGCGGCCGGTTATGACAAGCCTCTTTTAATTTTTTTTCCGGCATGGGATGAGCCAGCCAAAGCTCGCCCGCGACTCAGTCGTAACTGACCACCACCGTCACGCGCGTGTCCGTATCGGTGCGCTTCGCGTTCAGCGACAGCACGCCGCCCGCGCGATCGACCGCGTAGTGGCCGTCGCGGGCCGTCGCGACGCGCCCGGTGCCATCGACGAACCGCGCCGCCACCAGATCGCGCGACTGCGTGCCGCCGTTCACTTCGAGCGCGACATCGGCCCCGCTGACGACGCCCGGCGGCGCGCTGAACGTCACCGTGCGCGAAAAGCGCTGACCCGCCACGCTCGCGCTACCGACGCCGACGCCAGGGGGCGCCGTATCCACGCTGATCTGCATCGGCGGTGCAACGATCATCCCCACGAACCGGATCACGCCGCCCGTCACCGTCGATGCCGCCGGCGCCGCCAGCGGCGCGGCAAGCAATGCCACCACCGCGACTGTGCGACCGAACGTTCGCCACCGCCTGCTTTCCGCTTTCATGTGCACCTCTTTGTCAATCGGCGCGAGTCGCCTCGCGCCATTCACGCGCCATCCCGCGAATCGCTTCGCCGGAGTGCGGCCTTCGCTGCACTTTGTTTAACGGCAATCCTCTGACTGGCTTGAACGCAATGCGGACCACACCGCTTTCTTCTCGCACCGCACAAAAAACGGTCAATCGACGGGCGCGACGTCGCAAACGGAGCTGCGTGAGACAGCGTGCTAACATCAAACTTTCGTCTCGCTGCTGCCGCGCGGCCTCACGCTTTGTCGCCCGGCACCTCTCGATCGCTCTTCCCCAACACTTGGTCGTTTTGCCCGTGACTTCTCTGCGTCGTCCGACTTTCCGTGCTCTCGCCCGCTTGCGCCCATGCCGCGCAGGCGAGTGCGCGCGCGCGGACGTCGCGTCGCACGGCCCCGGCGAGACGTCCCGAACGGTCCCGCTTCACGCCGCCCGGCGCCCTCGCTGACGCAGCCCGCCAATACCCAGGGCCGCGTCGCCGGGCACCGGGCTCTCCCATTCGTCCACTCATCCGCCGACCACCCCATGGGTCGTTGCACGCGGCCATCCATGACCGCCTTATCCGGAGTCCTGATGATGAAGAAGATCAAAACCTGCTACCTGACCGAACTCGACGTGAGCCGCCTCGAGAAATACGCGGCCACCGACGCCAAGTTGCAGCACATGCTCGACGATGTGCTCGAACGCGCGGTGATCGTCGACTCGCACGACATCCCCGCCGACGTCGTCACGATGAACTCGCAAGCGACGCTGATCGACACGGCGAGCGGCGAACAGATGACGTGGACCGTCGTCTATCCGCCCAACGCCGATTTCGCGCAAGGGCGCCTGAATGTGTTCTCGCCGGCTGGCCTCGCGCTGCTCGGCGCGCGCCGCGGCGAGAGCGTCCGCTTCACGCCACCCAGCGGCGATCAGAAAGTGCTCAAGCTCGACAAAATCCTGTATCAGCCTGAAGCCGCCGACGATTTTTCACTGTAAGGCGGCCGTTCCCTCGCTGTAAGTTGCCCTGTCTGATGCGGTCTCGAATCAAGCATAGGAGATGTCTGGTTTCATCCGGACCAGTTTTTTTGAGTCATTCAGACAGGTTGCCAAACCGCGGGCGGCCGGTGTATCGTGTGCGCTGCTAACGCGGGGGTCCTGCGTAGCGCGGAGCTGGAGGTCCGTGTTGCGTGGGTGAGAAATACCCTTTGAACCTGATCTGGATAATGCCAGCGCAGGGAAGCGTACGGATTTCGCTCCAGCCTCAAGGGCCTCACCTCTCCGCGATTTCCGACTACTTCCATCTCGGTCTCCTGCTTAGCCGCCCCACTTTGTACGGAGACTTACATGAACGCCAATCCGAAGTTTATTTCCGCCGAAGCCCACGTGGACGAGGCCGCCGTCGCGCCGTTGCCGAATTCGCGCAAGGTCTACGCGACCGGCTCGCGCCCGGACATCCGCGTGCCGATGCGCGAAATCTCGCAGGCCGACACGCCCGACAGCTTCGGCGGCGAAAAGAATCCGCCGATCTACGTGTACGACACGTCGGGCCCCTACTCCGACCCGGACGCGGAGATCGACATCCGCGCGGGTCTGCCCGCACTGCGCGAGGCGTGGATCGAGGAGCGCGGCGACACCGAGCCGCTGACCGGTCTGTCGAGCAGCTTCAGCCGCGAGCGCGCCGCCGATCCGGCCACCGCGCAGCTGCGTTTTCCGGGACTGCATCGCACGCCGCGCCGCGCGATCGCCGGCAGGAACGTGACGCAGATGCACTACGCGAAGCAAGGCCTCATCACGCCGGAAATGGAATACATCGCGATTCGCGAAAACCAGCGCCGTGCCGAGTACCTCGAGACCCTGAAGACGAGCGGCCCGAACGGCGCGAAGCTCGCCGCGATGATGGGCCGTCAGCACCCCGGCCAGGCATTCGGCGCGAGCGCGTTCGGTCCGAACGGCCTCACCGAAATCACCGCGGAATTCGTGCGCGAGGAAATCGCGCGCGGCCGGGCGATCATCCCGAACAACATCAATCACCCGGAAAGCGAGCCGATGATCATCGGCCGCAACTTCCTCGTGAAGGTCAATGCGAACATCGGCAACTCGGCGGTGACATCGTCGATCGGCGAGGAAGTCGACAAGATGACGTGGGCGATCCGCTGGGGCGGCGACACGGTGATGGATCTGTCGACCGGCAAGCACATTCATGAAACGCGCGAATGGATCATCCGCAACAGCCCGGTGCCGATCGGCACGGTGCCGATCTATCAGGCGCTCGAAAAGGTCAACGGCAAGGCTGAAGATCTCACCTGGGAAATCTTCCGCGACACGCTGATCGAGCAGGCCGAGCAGGGCGTCGACTACTTCACGATCCACGCGGGCGTGCGTCTGCAATATGTGCCGCTCACGGCGAACCGGATGACCGGCATCGTGTCGCGCGGCGGCTCGATCATGGCGAAGTGGTGTCTCGCGCATCACAAGGAAAGCTTCCTGTACGAGCATTTCGAAGAGATCTGCGAAATCATGAAGGCCTACGACGTGGCCTTCTCGCTCGGCGACGGCCTGCGTCCCGGCTCGATCTACGACGCGAACGACGAAGCGCAACTGGGCGAGCTGAAGACGCTCGGCGAACTCACGCAGATCGCGTGGAAGCACGACGTGCAGGTGATGATCGAAGGTCCGGGCCATGTGCCGATGCAGCTGATCAAGGAAAACATGGACCTGCAGCTCGACTGGTGCGACGAAGCGCCGTTCTACACGCTCGGGCCGCTGACCACCGACATCGCGCCGGGCTACGACCACATCACGTCGGGCATTGGCGCCGCGATGATCGGCTGGTTCGGCACCGCGATGCTGTGCTACGTGACGCCGAAGGAACACCTCGGTCTGCCGAACAAGGACGACGTGAAGACCGGCATCATCACGTACAAGCTCGCCGCGCATGCCGCCGATCTCGCGAAGGGTCATCCGGGTGCGCAGGTGCGCGACAACGCGCTGTCGAAGGCGCGCTTCGAATTCCGCTGGGAAGACCAGTTCAATCTCGGTCTCGACCCGGACAAGGCGCGCGAATTCCACGACGAAACGCTGCCGAAGGATTCGGCCAAGGTCGCGCATTTCTGCTCGATGTGCGGCCCGCACTTCTGCTCGATGAAGATCACCCAGGACGTACGCGAGTTCGCCGCGCAACAAGGCGTCACCGACGACGAAGCGCTGAAGAAAGGCATGGAAGTAAAGTCGATCGAGTTCATGAAGCAAGGCGCGGAGATTTATCAGCGGCAATAAGCGGGTTGCGCGATTCGCGCTAACCAGCACTGCAGTATCGAAGCCCGCCGGCATGGCGGGCTTTTTTATTCCACCGCATCGAGCAGGCACGTTGCGTGCTGAGAGAAGGAAACATCTGTTTCCAACAACGAGCGGAGTCAGCATCATGAAATCGATCCGTCATCTCGGTACTCGTCTTGGTACGGTCGCAGCCGCCCTTTCACTTGTCGCGGGTCTCGCGGCATGCGGCGACATGTCCCCACGCACACGCGATACCGCGATCGGCGCGGGTGTCGGCGGCGCGGCCGGCGCGGCGATCGGCGGCAGCGGCTTGTCGACGTTGGGCGGCGCGGCGGTAGGCGGCGTCATCGGTAACCAGGTCGGCAAGTGAGCGTTGCATCCGATGACGTGTCTAACGATTCATACAGGACAGCAAACGATTTTTTCGGACCACGATCCGGACTGCCAACAGCGGCGGATGCCGTGCGCCCTCGTCCCGACAACGCGCGTGGAAATAGGCTGAAATATGCGGTTGCGGTTTTGCCACAGCGCTGCCGCGGCAAGAGCGTAAGCTCCTCATAACGACGTCGCGCAAGGCGGCATCGGTTCATCGAGGAGCGCGCCATGAAGTCCCGCGTCGTCACCCATCTTTGCGTGGTGCGTCTCTCGACGCCACGCGATTCGTCCAGTTTTTCCGCGAGGTTCACGCGGCCCGCCACCGCGATTTGCGTGCTCGCCTCGAGTCTCTTTTTTGCAGGCTGCTATTACCCCGCCGGCTACTATCCCGCCGGCTATTACCCGTCGTACTATTCGACCGCGCCCGCGACCACAGCCGACCAAACCGCGCCGGCGACCGATCAACAGCAGCCGCCTCAAGCCCAGGCGCAAATGCAGGTCGCACCGCAAGACATGCCGCCCGGTTATGCGGTCCCCGCGCCCGTGTATGCGGCGCCGCCGGTTTATCCCGCCTACTATCCGCCGCCGCCTTATCCCGCTTATTACGGCTACCCCGCCTACTACGGACCGTCGATTGCGATCGGCATTGGCGGTTATTGGGGCGGCCATTGGGGCGGTCATGGGGGCGGCCACTCGCATTGACCTGTCCTCTTTCGTCGCGGAGCGTGCACGCGCCGGCACTTCAACTGCCGGCGCGCGCGCTTCTTCATGAGTCGTTTTTCCGCGCGTATCGCCCTCCACCGCGCATACCCCGCCCGTACTTTCCCGGCTTGACGCGCCGGTAAGGCGCTCTATCCTTGGAAGGTTTCATGCAGCACCCGCTTAAATCGGGCGACGCCGCTTTGTCGAGGCCACTTGCGAGCGTCCGCCGAATCAGAGCGACGCGCCGTCACGCGCAATCCCCCGCGTCGAATTACACAACAACGAAGGAGACGTGATGTTTCATCAACTACTCACTCCGGTTGGCAATTCGCTTTTTCCGTCGTTCATCGTCGCCGCGCTGCCGATCATCGCCGTGCTCGCGCTGCTCGGCTGGGCGCGCAGGCCCGCGTGGCAAGCGTCGCTCGCGGGACTGATCATCGGTTTGATCGTGGCGATTTTCGTCTGGCAGTTTCCGGTCGGGCTCGCGTTCAACTCGGTCGCGGCTGGCGTCGTGTTCGCGATCTGGCCAGTGATGTGGATCGTGTTCACCGCGATCCTGCTGTACAACATCGCGCAGCGCTCGGGACGCTTCGAGGCCTTTCGCCTGTGGATGATCGACAACCTGCCGAACGACCGGCGCATCGTGCTCGTCGTGGTCGGCTTTTCGTTCGGCGCGCTGCTCGAGGGAATTTCGGGTTTCGGCACGCCGGTCGCGATCACGAGCTCGCTGCTGATCATGCTCGGCTTTCCGACGCTCGAAGCGCTGACCTTCACGCTGATCTTCAACACCGCGCCGGTCGCGTTCGGCGCGCTCGGCGTGCCGATCACGGTGCTCGGCGCGGTCACGCATCTGCCGTCCGATGTGCTCGGCAAGATGGTCGGGCGGCAATTGCCTTTCTTCGCGGTCCTGCTGCCCTTCTATGTGATCGCCGTGTACGCGGGCTTTCGCAACATGCTGCGGATCTGGCCGGTGCTGCTGGTCTCGGGCCTGAGCTTCGCGCTGACCCAGTTCGTCGTCTCGAACTTCATCAACTACAGCCTGACCGACGTGCTGTCGTCGCTGGTTTCGCTGATCCTCACCGTTGCGTTCCTGCGCGTCTGGAAACCCGCCGTCGATCCGAAATTCGCGATCAACGTCGATCGCATCAGCGAGGTGC
Organism: Paraburkholderia sp. 31.1; assembly: GCF_014397645.1. Classification (NCBI taxonomy): domain Bacteria; kingdom Pseudomonadati; phylum Pseudomonadota; class Betaproteobacteria; order Burkholderiales; family Burkholderiaceae; genus Paraburkholderia; species Paraburkholderia sp. 31.1. The sequence goes on along the minus strand of NZ_VZQN01000008.1, from coordinate 187,941 downwards.
GCGGCAAGATCGGCGGCGTACAGGGCTGGTATCCGTGGATCATCGTGTCGGTCGTCGTGATCATCTGGACGATCGCGAGGATCTTCACGATCGGCGACATCAAGTTGTCGTGGCCCGGTCTCGACAAGGCCGTGTTCATCACGCTCTACAACACGCCGTACGGCGCGGTCTGGGACTTCCAGCCGCTCGCGACCGGTACCGCGATCCTCGTCGCCGCGCTCATCACGGCGTTCGTCGTACGGCTCTCGCCCGCCGAGTTCGGCAAGGCGATCTCCGATACGTGGGTGCAAACGCGCATCGCGATCCTGACCGTGGCAACGATCGTCGGCCTCGCTTACCTGATGAACTACTCGGGACTCACCTACACGCTCGGTCTCGGCGTTGCGTCGGTCGGGCCGCTGTTTCCGCTCGTGTCGGCGTTCCTCGGCTGGGTGGCGGTGTTCCTGTCGGGCAGCGATACGTCGGGCAATGCGCTGTTCGGCAATCTGCAGGTGGTCGCGGCCAAACAGCTCAATCTGAATCCGGTGCTGATGGCGGCGACCAACTCGTCGGGCGGCGTGATGGGCAAGATGATCTCGCCGCAGAACATCGCGACCGGCGTCGCGACCACCGAGTTGAAGGGCAAGGAAGGCGTCGTGTTCGCCAAGACCTTCAAACATTCGATTCTGCTGACGGTGCTGCTTGGTGTGCTCGTCTGGGCGCAGCAGAACGTCCTGCCATGGATGATTCCGCATTGAGGTCGCGCCAGTAACGGCGCAATGCAATTCACATCTTTTCGGACGGCCGCCCGCGCATCGCGGGCGCCGTGTCCGATCCCATCCCCACTCCCGTTCCGCCGATCGCAATTTTTCTCACATATCGGCGAGAATTGCTCGTTTGGCGCGCGCCCTCGCAGCGCTTACCATCGACCTCATCGGACGCGGCGGTCTCCCGGATCTTGCCGTTTCATCCTGTACTGAAACGATTCGCGCGATCGCACTGTTACGATGAGCTGGCGTCCCGACTCAACTGCGCGCGGCGCCATTCCAATGAAAACCAGAAACCTGCTGCAACTGCTGATCCTCGCTGCCCTGTGGGGCGCATCGTTCCTGTTCATCCGCGTCGGCGTGACCGACTTCGGCGTCGCGCCGCTGATGGCGCTGCGCGTCGGCATCGGCGCCCTCTTTCTCGCGATCGTGCTGATCGCGCGACGGCCGCTGCAACAGTCCGCCACCGTGTTGCGCACGCACGCAGTGCCGCTGCTCGTGGTCGGTATCGTCAATTCGGCGGCACCGTTCTGCCTGTTCGCGTATGCCGAGCTGACACTGTCGGCGGGCGTCACGTCGGTGATCAATGCGTGCGCGCCGCTGTGGGGCGCGCTGGTCGGCTTCCTGTGGCTGCGCGACCGGCTCAGCGCACTGCGCACGCTCGGTCTCGTGGTCGGCTTTCTCGGCGTGCTGATGCTCGTGTGGGATCAGATCGCGGCGCCGGCCGGCTCGGCCGCCTCGCCGCTGAGCGTCGCGCTCGCGGCCGGCGCCGCGCTCGGCGCCACGCTGCTCTACGGCATCGCCGCCAACTACACGAAGCGTCACCTGACTGGCGTCGACGCGCTGACCGTCGCGACCGGCACGATGATCGGCGCGACGATCGTGCTGCTGCCGCTCGCGGTCATCTACTGGCCCGCCGCGCCGATCTCGCTGCGCGCATGGGGCGCGGTGATCGCGCTCGGCGTCGCCTGTACCGGCATCGCGTACATGCTTTTCTTCCATCTGATCGCGGTCGCCGGGCCGACGCGCGCGATCACCGTGACCTTCGTGATTCCGATCTTCGGCATTCTGTGGGGCGCGTTGTTTCTCGGCGAGACGGTGTCGCCCGGCATGCTCGAAGGGTGCGCGGTGATTCTGGTCGGCACCGCGTTGGCGACCGGCGTAGTCAAGCGCTTGCCGTGGATGGGGACGCGGCGCGCGGATACCTGAGCGCACGGAGTCAATCGGCAACCGCGCCGGGTCGCGGCTTGCCGATCCGGTCACGTTAGATTGGCTCACGCGCGCGCCCTTCGCGCGTCAAATGCATAGTCAAAAAAAACCGCCCGGATTTCTCCGGGCGGTTTCGTCGAACCGGCGGCGTCGGCCGCGAGGCTCCCGTATCAGTGCAGCTGGTCGGCCATCAGGCTCATGATCTGCTTGGCCTGCGAGCTTTCGTCGAGTTGCCCCTTGTCGTCGACCACGGCCACGCGGGTCTGGTTCGGCGTCACGGCGCGCACGTTCACGCGATACTGCTTGGCGACCTTCTCCTTCTTGCCGTGGAAGACCTGGCTCCAGAAGCCCTGCTCGGCCGACGACATATCCTTCGGATCGACGTAGCGCACGAAATAGAGGCCGCGGCTCATGTCGCGATCGTCGACCGTGAAATTGCTGCGATCGAGTGCGAGGCCCACGCGCAGCCACGCGCGGTCATACGGCTCGGCGAGCGTGAGTTCGGTCGATGAGAGCTGCGCCGACGTGTTGTTGGCCGAATCCGCGTCCGGCATAGGCGGTTGCGCCGCGAGCGCGACGTTCTGCGCGACAACGGCGGCCGTCGCCGACTTCGCACCCGCCGTCGCCGCGTTCGGCGCGATCTGCGTGCCCGCGGGCGACAGCTCGGCGTTCTGCGTGCCACCCGCGTTGCCACCCGAATCGGCCCGCGCCAGCGAGACCATCAGGCGCTTCAGGTATTCCTGCTCGAGCGCCGGGTCGTTCGGCTTGGGTTGCCACTGGGTCGACTCGTTGTTCGTACCGGTGATCGCCTCACGCATGCCTTTCTGGCTGACGAACACGTAGGTGCCGCCGTTCGGCGCCGCTTCGAGACGCGTGCGGAACTTGTTGCGCTCCGAACTCACGTAGCTGTTGCCCATCGCCTTCGACAGCGTGTTGCGGATAAAGCCGTCGTTGATCTGCGCGTGGGTTTCGTTCCAGTCGGTTTCCATCACGCCCTTGTCGCGCTGGTCGACGACGAGCAGGAAGCCCTGCTCCTGCCAGAAGCGGCGGATTTGCGGCCAGGCCTGATCGGGCGTTTTATTGTCGATCACGAGCCAGCTCTCGGTGCCGTCGCGCTGGATGTGGATGCCCTGGACGGGCGGCACGACCGCGACCGCGTCGCCGGCCGGCGCCTGTGCCTGCACCTGTTTCAGCGTGGACAGCGAGGTTTCGCCGCCCTGCGGCGGCAGCGAACGCTGATCGGCCGTCTCGTCGATCATGTTCGGCGGTACGGCAAGCGATACCTGCTTCGAACGGGAGTCGCTCCTATAGTCGATTTTGGTCGGCGACGAGGTGCCGCAGCCGGCGACCAGCCCGCCTGCCATGAGCATTACTGCAAACCGCTTGGTGAGACGAAAATCAGTCATGTTCGGGGAATCCTTCCGCTACGCCACGGCAAGTTTCCGTGGATCAACCCAACATTTTACCGGTCCCGGCGAGGCCTGTGCAAAAACTGGGGTTTGCCCGCGAATCGCCGCATGCCACGGCTACGAAGCGACCACGGGAAAAAAGTCCGCGCCCATCATGCTATTTGCCTTCTTATGAGGTAAATTTAACACTAAATAACACTTTCGAGTTGACCTTGGGAGTATTCCCAAGTCTTTGCCGGAGGCCCGCCGAATAAGGGCTTCCGGTCTGCATGCGGCTTGTTTTTAAACATGGCGCGCGGTCCTGTCCGCCGCGATGTGCAAAGACCAGAAAAAAACCAGCGCTAGATTAATCGAGTTATCTCAATAAAAAATCCGGCGCCAAACGAGGAAGGCCTCATGTCCCAGTCCTGTCTCAATCCATCCGCGATCGCCTCGGCGATCGCCATCGTCGCGTGCTGCGCGAGCTTCGGCGCGCATGCCGAATTGGGCGGCACGATGCCGAGCCAGGCGGTGTCGGGCGCGAGCGCGCCGCGCACGCTGCTCAATGGCGCACTGCGCGAGCGCACGTGGACCGACGCTGGCAATACGACCATCAACGAATACGCGACCAGCACCGGCCTGATCGTCGCCTACGCGTGGCAAGGCCCGACGATGCCGGATCTGCACGCGCTACTCGGCAAATACGGCGACTCGTACAAGACAGGCGCCGCGGCGGCGGCCGGCAGCGGCAATCTGCATTCGTCGCGGGTCACGCGCGCCGACGTGATCGTCGAGTCCGGCGGACCGATGCGCGGCTACGTCGGCCGCGCGTGGCTGCCGGCGGCTTTGCCCGCCGGCGTCACCTCCGACGACATCCAGTAACGCGTGCGCCCCGCACGCGTCGCTCGCGCCCCCTTCACGCCTAAGTTCCACCCGACGGATCGCCACGCCATGAAATCCGCCTTGCGTTTCCATGCCCTGCTTCTGATCGTCTGCGCGGCCCTCGTCGGCTGCGGCGGCGGAGGCGGCAGTTCCTCGTCCAGCTCGTCCGGCTCGGGCTCGACGCCGTCCGCGACCGCGCCGACCTCGTCGACCAGTTCCACGAGCGCGTCGAACACGACGCAGAGCGCGAACGTGCCGCAATCGACCACGCCCAACGTGCAGCTGGTCACGGTCGGCGTATCGCCCGGCAGTACGCGCAACATGCTGACGACGAGCGTCACCGTCTGCCAGGCCGGCACCAGCAACTGCGCGACAATCGACGACATCCAGGTCGACACCGGCTCGAACGGCCTGCGCATCCTCGCATCGGCGCTACCGACAACCCTGTCGCTGCCGACCATCGCCGCGGGCGGCGGCGTGAGCGCCGAATGCGCGGTGTTCGGCAGCGGCTATGCGTGGGGCTCGATCCGCAACGCGGACGTACGCATGGCTGGCCAACAGGCGTCATCGATTCCGATCCAGGTAATCGCCGACAGTGCGCTGCCCGCCGCACCCACCGACTGCGCGAACTCCGGCGCGTCGCTGCTGACGGTGTCGAGCCTGCACTCGAACGGGATCCTCGGCGTGGGCCTGTTCCCGGTCGACTGCGGCAACGGCTGCTCGAACTCCGCACTGCCGCGCTGGTACTACAGCTGCACGACGAGCGGCTGCACAGCAACCGCGCAGCCGCTCGCACAGCAGGTGACCAACCCGGTCAGCAGCTTCCCGCTCGACAACAACGGCGTCGTGATCGACCTGCCGGCCGTCGCCGATGCGGGCGCGGCCAGCGTGTCGGGCTCGTTGATCTTCGGCATCGGCACCCAGTCGAACAACACGCTGACGAGCCCGAACGTCCTGAAGGCGAACGCCGCGACCGGCTACGTGACGACGAACTCGGGCGGTCAGACCTATGCGGTGAGCTATCTCGACAGCGGCTCGAACGGCCTGTTCTTCCACTCGACGCAGTTCCCGTTGTGCGGCTTCTGGTACTGCCCGACTTCGACGCAGTCGGCGAGCGCGTCGATCACCGGCATCGATGGCGTGTCGAGCACGGTGTCATTCGACATAGCCAATTCGAGCACGCTGTTCTCGTCGTCGAACAACGCATTCGACAATCTCGCCGGCAATTCGAGTCAGGGCTTCGGCTGGGGCTTGCCGTTCTTTTACGGCAAACGCATTTACACGGCGATTGCGGCGCGCAATACGTCGGCCGGCCAGGGGCCGTATTACGCGTTCTGAGGTTGGTTGGGTTGGATGCGCAGCGATGGCGCGAGACGCGGGCGGGAACTCAGCCCGCCGCGCTGGCGGGTTGCGCGGCCGGCGCGGCCGGCGCGGCCGGCGCGGCCAGCTTTGCCGGCGCGAGCCAGCGGAATACGTCCAGCTCTTCGCCGTGGAACGTGCACTCGGCGGCGGCCGGCGTGCTGACCCTCTTCGGCTCGGCCTGCTTCGCGGCCACGTTGACGTCCGTCGCCGCTTGCGATACCGATGCCGCGAGCGGCGCGGAGACCGCCACCTCGGACGCGCTTACCCGATGCTCGATCGTCCCCTCCACCACGACGCGCGAGCCGCGAATCGCGGCCCCGCGATGCGTGACCCGCAGCGTATCCGACGACATCCCCGACGGCGCCTCGGCCAGCTTGCTGCGCATCAATTGTTCGCATGCGCCCGAGTTGCGGGTACCGATCGTGCAGGCCGCCAGCAGCGCCACGGCGCTCGCGACACAGGCGATAGAGAGAAGGCGAATCTTCATCGATGTTCCGTTGTTCCAAGCCTCGGTCATTGTAGCTTACGACCCCGTCGCCGGGCTTCGCGGCCGCCTGCCGCTTGACCTTGACCCAGCGCATCGGCATTGTGTTGACCGGTCGCGCCCTCGATGGCGCAGCCGGCAGCCCGGTTGCCCACATTGCGCGGCGAATTCAAAACGACTCTACCCCCGGTAACGATCTCGGCTTCTTCATGCTCAGCCTCGTCCTGCTCGCGATCGTCGCCTACGCCGCGACCAATATCGACAACCTGTTCGTGCTGCTCGGCTTTCTGACCGAAACGGGCGTGGAGCGGCGCCGCGTGGTCGCGGGACAGTGCGCGGGCTCTTTGATCCTCGTCGCCGCGGCGCTCGTGCTCGCGTCCTTGCTCACGCGCCTGCCGGCCGGTTATGTGGGCCTGCTCGGCTTGCTGCCGATCGTCGTGGGCCTGCACAAGGCCTGGCAGCGCTTCGGTCCCGGCCACGCGCGGCGCAACGCCAGCGAAGATAGCGAGGACAGCCGCGCAAGCGCTCCGCCATCCGTTCGCGGCTCATCGAGCTGGACCGTCGCGAGCGTCGCCATCGCCAACGGCTCGGACAACCTCGCCGTCTACGTGCCGCTGTACGCGAGTCGTACGCCCGCCGAGAACGCGCTGGTTTCGCTCGTGTTCGTCGTGATGATCGGGCTCTGGTGCGCGGGCGCGGCATGGCTGGTCGACCACCCGTTGCTCGGTGCGCCGATCCGACGATACGGCTCGGCGCTGCTGCCGCTGATCCTCCTCACGATAGGCGTATCGGTGATGGTGAACAGCGATACGTTGCGACTTTGGTCCGGCGCGTGATCAACGCGGGGCGTCGACGAAGACTGCGCGGCACGCAACGGCTTCAGCTTGCCGCCTTCGGCGTCGTAGTCTTCGTCTGCCGATCCTGCTTCGCCAGTCTCAATTCGCCGGCTGGGGCGGTTGCACGTAGGTACGCACGCCCGCCAGCGGCGCGCCATAGCCGCCCGCGCTCGCGTTGTTCGGCAAGCCGTTGACCAGTTGCGCACGCGGATCGGTCGGATTCAGATTCAGCTCGCCCGCCTGCTGGTTGCCATGCGTCGGATACTCGCTGCCGCGCGCCGCCTGCGGCATCAGACCTGTACTGTTCTGCGGCGCGTTCATGTCGTTCTGCGCGCTGAGCCCCTGCGCGCCGGCCTGCCCGACGAACCCACATGCCAACGCCGCGCACGCGCAGATCCTCGCGAGGCCGGATATCTTCGCTACCCTTTCCATGTTCACCTCCTGCTCTGTGAATCGACGACGCCTCGTGAGCTCACCCCTGAATCGAGTGCCGCGCGAGCGCCCCACGGCACCTTCCATGCGAGCGGCCGCTCGCCCCCTTCTGCAGCCGAGCAGGCCGCGGCCCACTCCACCTCGGCCCTTGACGCTTTCTCAATAATATGTTCCCATTGCGCACTATGTACCGCGCCCAGACCACCCTATCGCTACTACTAGCCCGCTCTACCGGGCTAGGTCTGCTGCTGCGCGCGTCCGCTTCTCTCTGATACACCGAAGCATCGCTTGAATCCCCAGTAACTGACCCAGCCCCGGTTTCCGACCGGCGGCCCAGTATCGCGTTTTCGTCGTCCGGTCGACACCCGTTCCACGGTCTCTCCCCCGGATGATGAAAATGTTGAAAAACCCTTCTACCAAGTACCGTTCGTTCAAGCCGATCAATTTGACGGATCGCCAGTGGCCGTCGCGCACCATCACGCGCGCGCCGATCTGGATGAGCACCGATCTGCGCGACGGCAACCAGGCGCTGTTCGAGCCGATGAACGCCGAGCGCAAGATGCGCATGTTCAAGACGCTGGTGCAGATCGGCTTCAAGGAAATCGAAGTCGCGTTTCCGTCGGCGTCGCAGACCGATTTCAACTTCGTGCGCGAGCTGATCGAGGGCGGCCATATTCCCGACGACGTGACGATCGAAGTGCTCACGCAGGCGCGCGACGATCTGATCGAGCGTACTTTCGAATCGTTGCGCGGCGCCCCGCGCGCGATCGTCCATCTGTACAACGCGACCGCGCCGGAATTCCGCAAGATCGTGTTCGGCCTCGAAAAGAGCGGCGTGATCGAACTCGCGCAGAAGGCCGCGCGCACGATGAAACGCCTCGCCGACGCGCAACCGGACGCGCACTTCACGCTGCAATACAGCCCGGAAGTGTTCAGCGGCACCGAACTCGAATTCGCGAAGGAAGTCTGCGACGCGGTGTTCGACATCTGGCAACCGACGCCCGAACACAAGGCGATCGTCAATCTGCCGGCCACCGTCGAAATGGCCACGCCGAACGTCTACGCCGACCAGATCGAATGGATGCACCGCAATCTCGCGCGTCGCGGCTCGCTGATCGTCTCCGTCCACCCGCATAACGACCGCGGCACGGCCGTCGCGGCCGCGGAGCTCGCGGTGATGGCGGGCGCGGATCGCGTCGAAGGTTGTCTGTTCGGCAACGGCGAGCGCACCGGCAACGTCGACCTCGTCACGCTCGCGTTGAACCTGTACACGCAGGGCGTCGACCCCGAGCTCGATTTCTCGAACATCAACGAAGTCGCGCGCACGGCCGAGGAATGCACGCAGTTGCCGGTGCATCCGCGTCATCCGTATGTCGGCGATCTCGTCTTCACCGCGTTCTCGGGCTCGCACCAGGACGCGATCAAGAAGGGCTTCGCCGCGCAGAAGCCGGACGCGATCTGGGAAGTGCCGTACATGCCGATCGATCCGAGCGACCTCGGCCGAGCCTACGACTCCGTGATTCGCGTGAACAGCCAGTCGGGCAAGGGCGGTATCGCGTACCTGCTCGAGCAGAGCTACGGCGTCGTGTTGCCGCGCCGTCTGCAGGTCGATTTCAGCTCGGCCGTGCAGCGTTTCACGGACCAGAGCGGCCAGGAAGTCACGCCCGCGCAGATCTGGGAACTGTTCCAGCAGGAATACGTGCGCACGGCCGAGCCGGTCCGCTATATCAGCCACAGCCTGTCCGAGCATGACGGCCGCGAGCACATCAAGCTCAACGTCGAAATCAACGGCACGCCGCGCGTGCTGGGCGGCGCCGGCAACGGCCCGCTCGACGCGCTGATGCACGCCTTCGACGTGCCCGTGCGCATCCAGCACTACGAGGAACGCGCGCTCACGCAGGGCGCCGATGCGCGCGCGATCGCGATCGCCGAAATGGCCGGCACCGATGTGGCCGGTAGCGCGTTCGGCGTCGGTGTCGATGCGAACCTGATCACCGCGTCGATCCGCGCGGTGATCAGCGGCGTGAACCGCGCGTATGCACGCGTGAACACGGATGCCCAGGAGCGCTTCTTCGACGCCGCGCTGAGCGACGCGACGGTGTGAGGCCAGCGTCTGCCGCGTTGAACGTGCGGCACGCCGCATGTTCGACGGGCTGACGACAACGAAGAAGGGGCGTTTCGACGCCCCTTCTTTTTTAATGTGGATTTATCCGCGTCAACGTTTCGGCCGACGGTCAATGAAACACGTCCCGGCCGAAGTACTTCAGCGAAATCCGCTGATACGTACCGTCTTTTCTCATGCCGGCGAGCGCGTCGTCGATCGCCAGGCGCAGCTTCGGATTGCCCTTGCGGATCAGTACGGCCGACTTGTCGCTGCTATCGGGCGACGTATCGACCGCGACGACCTTGATCCTCGCCTCGGGCTCGCGCTTCCTGTAGTCGAGAAACGACAATGAATCGTTGACGGTCGCGTCGACGCGGCCCGCGACGAGCAGCTCGATCGATTCGTCGAAGCCCTGCGCCGGAATCACCTGCGCGCCGTGCGCGGCCGCGATCCTGCCGACGTTGCTGGTCAGCGTATTGGCCGATTTGCGGCCCTTCAGGTCGTCGAAAGATTTGATCGTCGTGTTCTCCGATGCGACGATCAGCACCGCGTGCGACGTGATGTACGGGTCCGAGTAATCGTATTTGAGCTTGCGCTCGTCGGTGATCGCGACCTCGTTGATCACCGCGTCGTAGCGATCGACGTCGAGACCGGCGACCAGTCCTTCCCATTTGCCTTCGATGAATTGCGGCTTGACGCCGAGACGCTGCGCGATCGCGCTCCCAAGCTCGACGTCGAAGCCGGTCAGCTTGCCCGCGTCGTCGTGGTAGGTGAACGGGGCGTACGTACCTTCGGTGCCGATCCGGAACACGCCCGATGCCTTGATCCGCGCGAGATCGTCGGCACTAGCCGGATGCGCGAGTGCTGCCTGCAACAGCGCAATCATCGCAAGTGAACGAATCGGCTTCATCGGACGGCTCCGTCTGAGTGCCTGCGCGGGTGGCGGACTGCCGCGTTTGGCGGGGAGTGCCGGCGTGCGGCCGGCTGTGTGGGCCGACTGTAGCAAACCGTCCGCGATTTTCAAAGCGCTTCGCGCGCGGTGCGTCGATCCGCGCAGGTCAGCCGCTGCGCTCTTCCGTCGAGCATATGGCGCAGGCAAACAGGCCCCGCAAGCGCTCATGCTTTCACGAGCCTTTGCGGAGCCTTTTCGCGCAGCTTTCGGTGTGGGTCGGCGTGTCGGCGCGCCGCTCAGTACGTCTCCAGATGCAGCCGCCCTTCCCGCTTCAGCTTCGCCCACAACGCTTCCCAATCGAGCCGATGCTGCTCGCCGATATCCTTGAGCGCCTGCAGCACACCGTCCTCCATGCCCTTGAGGCCGCACACGTAGATATAGGTGTTGTCGTCCTTCAGCAGGTTCGCGACGTCGGCCGAACGTTCGCGCATTGCGTCCTGCACGTAGCGCTTCGCCTGTCCCGGGGTGCGCGAGAACGCGAGCGTGGTGTCGATGAAATCCTTCGGCAGATTCGTCAGCGGTCCAAAGTACGGCAGCTCCTCCTTGGTACGCGCGCCGAAGAACAGCATCAGCTTGCCGGTCGCGCCTTTGAGCCGCTTGCGGCGGCGATACTCGGTCATCGCGCGCATCGGCGCGGAACCGGTGCCCGTGCAGATCATCAGCAGATGCGAGTTCGGATGATTCGGCATCAGGAAGGTGCTGCCGAACGGACCGATCACGTTGACCACGTCGCCCTTCTTCAGATCGCACAGATAGTTCGAGCACACGCCGTCGATCGCGTCGCCGTGCTGCTGCGACACCCGCTTCACCGTCAGCGACACGTTGTTATAGCCGGGCCGCTCGCCATCGCGCGGACTCGCGATCGAGTACTGGCGCGCGTGATGCACGCGGCCGTCGGCAGCAGCTCCCGGCGGCAAAATGCCGATCGACTGGCCTTCGAGCACCGGAAACGGCATCGAGCCGAAATCGAGCACGATGTGATGGATGTCGCTCGACGTCGCGCTGTCGGTGAGCCGGTAGTTGCCGACCACCGTCGCGGTGGTCGGCGTCTTATGCGTGTAGAGATTCACGTACGGCTTCGCGGCCGACCACGGCGGCACGAGCGCGCCGCGCACGGTATCCACTTCGATGCCGTCTGCTTCGGCGGCGCTGTCGCCCGCGGTGGACGCGGCCACCGGTTCTTCAGCCGGCACCGCCATCGTGTTCTGCTCCGGCAACACGTCCCACGTAAACTGCTCGTCGATCGAATACGCGTCGACCTTCAGCACGGTGCGCCAGTTGTCGATCGCGCCGGTCGGGCACGGCGGCACGCAGGCCATGCAGCCGTTGCAGACGTCGGCCTTCACGACGTAGTTGTTGTCGTCGTGCGTGATCGCATCGACCGGACAGGTCTCTTCGCAGGTATTGCAGCGAATGCAGATCTCCGGATCGATCAGATGCTGCCGCAGAACTTCGACCGATACTGGCCCGTTCATGGCTTCCTCGCCTGCTTCAATTGAAGCGCACGTATTCGAAATCGACCGGCTGACGGTTCACGCCCATCGCGGGCGGCGCGATCCAGTTCGCGAACTTGCCCGGCTCGGCGACGCGGCCCATCAGCGAAGCGACGAACGCGCGGTCTGCCGGCGTGGCGAGCCAGTTCGCTTCGTTGGCGGCCCATTCGGCTTCGCTGAGCACGCGGCCCTCCGGCGACACCCGCGTGCCCGCGAACGTGCCGATCTGCCGGTTGAACGCCTTGTGCGGCACCGTCATGCGAAAGTCGATGCCGGCCTTCTCGAGCACCTTGTTCCAGCGCCCAACGCCCGCAACCGAGTCCTTGATGTAATCGTCGCGCAGCACTTCGTTCATCGCGTTGAGCATCGGCACTTCGCGCTCGACGAGCTTGCCGTCCTGCACGTCGAGCAGCTTGTAAGCAAGCTCGTTCAGGCGATGATCGTCGTCGCGCTTGCCTTCCTCGTAGCGGCCCTTCAGACCCGAGCTATAGAACGTCGCCGCGTTCGACGAATGATCGGCGCCGAACAGGTCGATCGTGACCGAGTAATGGAAGTTCAGATAGCGCTGGATGGTCGGCAGATCGATCACGCCGGCCGCGCGGATCTTCGCGACGTCGCCGGTGCCGAGTTCGTTCATCACCTGAGCGGTGCGCTGGATCACGCGCGACACGCCCGATTCGCCGACGAACATGTGATGCGCTTCCTCGGTTAGCATGAACTTCGTCGTGCGCGCGAGCGGATCGAAGCCCGACTCCGCGAGCGCCGACAACTGGAACTTGCCGTCGCGGTCGGTGAAGTAGGTGAACATGTAGAACGCGAGCCAGTCCGGCGTTTTCTCGTTGAACGCGCCGAGAATGCGCGGGTTGTCCTCGTCGCCGGAGCGACGGCCGAGCAAGGCTTCGGCTTCCTCACGACCGTCGCGGCCGAAGTAGCGATGCAGCAGATACACCATCGCCCACAGATGGCGGCCTTCCTCGACGTTGACCTGGAACAGGTTGCGCAGATCGTACAGCGACGGCGCGGTCAAACCGAGGTGACGCTGCTGCTCGACCGAGGCCGGTTCCGTATCGCCCTGCGTGACGATGATGCGGCGCAGGTTCGCGCGATGCTCGCCGGGCACGTCCTGCCACGCGGCTTCGCCCTTGTGCTCGCCGAAGTGGATCTTGCGATCCTGCTCGCCCGGCGTGAGGAAAATGCCCCAGCGGTACTCGGGCATCTTCACGTAGTCGAAGTGCGCCCAGCCGCCCGCATCGACGCTGACCGCGGTGCGCAGATACACGTCGTAACCGTGCGAGCCTTCCGGGCCCATGTCGCCCCACCATGACAGGAAGTTCGGCTGCCATTGTTCGAGCGCGCGCTGCAGCGCGCGGTCGTCGGCGAGGTTGACGTTGTTCGGAATCTTTTCGCTGTAGTTGATCGAGGACATGGTCGGTTCCCTGGGTCAATTCCCTGTTCGGAAGCTGCAGTGGCGAGAGGCGCGTATCGGCAGGCGGCGTCGTTTAGTCGGAGTGAGCGCGGCGCATCTCACACGCGCGACACATCGAATTGCGCCTTGCTGCCCTTGCCGTACACCTTGAGCGCACCCTTCTCGCCCACTGCGTTCGGCCGGTTGAAGATCCAGTTCTGCCAGGCGGTGAGACGGCCTAAAATGCGCGTCTCCATCGTCTCCGGCCCATTGAAGCGCAGATTCGCTTCGAGGCCGGTCAAGGCATCGGGCGACATCGCCGCGCGTTCTTCGAGCGCGATGCGGATTTCGTCGGCCCAATCGATATCGTCAGGCGACGCGGTGACGAGACCGAGGCGCTCCGCGTCGAGCGCCTTGACCGGCTGGCCGATCAGCGCGCGCGCCGCGTCGAGCGGCTCGGCTTCCTCGTAGAAGCGCCGCGCGAGCCGCGACTGATGCGTCACCATCGGATACAGGCCGAAGTTGACTTCCGACAGCGTGATCGCCGGCTCCTCGTCCTCGTTGTCGGGCAGCGCGGCCATGTAGGTGCGATCGGCGGCGAACGCGAGTTCCGCGAACGTGCCGGCGAAGCATGAACCCGGCTCGATCAGCGTGAAGATGGAGCGCGACGACACGTCGAGGCGCGCGAGCGTGCGGCGCAGCATGCCGATCGTTTCGCGCACGAACCAGTGATCCCGGTGCTGCAGCAGCGCCGCATCGACCGCGAGCAGGTGGCGCGCGTCGCCTTCGGTCTTGAACACCCAGGTGCCGATGTCGAGCGCGTTGGTGCGCATCGAGAGGATCGCATCGTCGAGTTCGCGGGCGAATTGCAGCGGCCACCAGTTGGCGCCGGCCGCGGCGATCGCGGCGAGGTCGGTCGGTTGCTCGGTCTGTGGCGCGCGGGCGGTGAAGGTCGCCATACGTTTCGCGCGGTCGATCGTGACGTCGACCGTCTGATAGCTGAGGCCAGCTTCGCGATCCGTGCGTTCGATGCGCGTGAGCGCGACGCCCGGCGCTCCGGCCGGACGATCGCTGTGCGCGCCAAGTTCGAGCGCGCGCGCCTGAATGGCCTGCCCGAACTGGTTCGGCTTCACGACTTCGTCGACGAGACGCCAGGCCTTCGCGCGTTCGCCGCGCACGCCCTCGACCACCGTGCAGAAGATATCCGCGCGATCGTGGCGCACCTTGCGCTTGTCGGTCACGCGCGTGAGTCCGCCGGTGCCGGGCAGCACGCCGAGCAGCGGCACTTCCGGCAGCGACACCGAAGAGGAACGATCGTCGATCAAATAGATTTCATCGCAGGCGAGCGCGAGTTCATAACCGCCGCCCGCGCATGCGCCGTTCACCGCGGCGAGAAACTTCAGCCCCGAATGGCGCGACGAATCTTCGAGCCCGTTGCGCGTTTCGTTCGTGAATTTGCAGAAGTTGACCTTCCACGCGTGCGATGACAGCCCCAGCATGAAGATATTCGCGCCCGAGCAGAACACCCGGTCCTTCAGGCTCGTCACCACCACCGTGCGGACTTCCGGATGCTCGAAGCGAATGCGCTGAATCGCGTCGTGCAGCTCGATGTCGACGCCGAGATCATACGAATTGAGCTTCAGCTTGTAGCCGTCGCGAATGCCGCCGTCCTCGGCGATGTCGATGCCGAGCGTCGCGACCGGACCGTTGAAGCTGAGCTTCCAATGCTTGTACTGCGACGGCTCGGTGCGATAGTCGACCGGCGCGGCCTGAGCAACGGCGGTGGGTGCTGTGGACATGGGGCGTCTCCTGACTGGACGATGCAATCTGTTTTTTGAACAATAGTGCATCGTCATACCAGCGTAAAGCACTTTAGTGCATTTTTACGGGGAAACCCTGGCGCCCGCGATCGGTCAGTTCACGCGCGCCTCGTCGGGGGCTTCCGCCGCGAGCCGCGCGGCGAGACGGTCGCGCAACTGCAGGTACACATCGGCGAGCGTCTTTTCGCTGGTGTCGAACGACATGTCCGCGCGTCCGTACAGCTCGGCGCGCCCGGCGAGGATGCGCTTCAGGTCGTCCATCGCCTCGCGGTTGCCGGACATCGGCCGCAGATCGCCTTGCGCGACGACGCGGCGCATATGTTCCTCGGGCGTCGCCTGCAACCACACGGTGAAGCAGTGCGACAGCAGCACGTTGAACGTCCCCGATTCAGACACGAGCCCGCCCGGCGACGCGATCACCGCGTGCGGATGCTCGTGGATCACCGCCTCGAGCGCGCGTTGCTCGTAGCGTCGATACGCGCTCGCGCCGTACAGCGAATGAATCTCCGACGGCGGACAGCCCGCGAGCTGTTCGATCACGCGCGTGAGCTCGATGAACGGCACCTTGCGCTCCTGCGCGAGCATGCGCCCGAGCGTCGACTTACCCGCGCCGCGCAGGCCGATCAGCGCGATGCGGTCCTTGCGGTGCGGGTCGCGCGGCGCCTGCGCGAACATCTCGGCGAGCGCGATGCGCGCGCGCTGCAGTGCCGCCTGGTCGCGCCCCTGCAGCAGCTCGCGGATCAGCAGCCATTCGGCGGACGCGGTGGTTTCGTCGCCGATCACCTCGGCGAGCGGGCAGTTCAGCGTGGCCGCGAGCTGCCGCAGCACCAGCACCGACGCATTGCCGACGCCCGATTCGAGGTTCGCCAGATGCCGCTCCGACAAACCGGTTTCGGCCGCCAGCGTCTTGCGCGTCATGCCGCGGCGCGCGCGCAGCAAACGCACACGCTCGCCCATCGCGGTCAGGAACGGATCGCGTTCTTCGCGCTCGCCGCCACGTTCGGCCGTGCGTTCACCCGCGCGCTCGGTGCGTTCGGCGCGGGCCGCGTCGTCGTCGGTTTCGTCCAACGGTGCGGGAGGGTACTTTTGATTCATGTTTTGCGACCTCGTGACTACGATACATGTACTATAGTGCTTGACAAGCACCAGGTGAACGGTTTAATTTTCGCCAAAAGCTGATCCAATCACAAACACAGTCGCGCGCCGCCTTGGCATTCCGGCCGCGTCACGGAGACGGCGCCGCAATACGCATGCACCCAAGTTCCGGCGGCCGGCGATCCGGCGGCCGGCGACCCGGCGGCCGGCCTGCGTGAGCGCGCTTCTGGAGGCTCGCATGTCCCCACAGGAATTCCAGCGCCTGATCGCAGGCGTCACTGGGCAACTCGCCGGGCAGCCGCTCGACGCCGCGCTCGCGGACTGGCTGAACGACACCTGGCCCGCCGACAGCCCCACCTTTCACGAACTCGCGAACGCATGCCGCAGCGGCGCCGCCGAAGGCTGGCTGTGCAACCGCGAGGCCGGCGGCATCCGCTACGGCCGCATCTTCAAGGCGCTGCCCGACACGCACGGCTTTTCCGTCGACGTCGTCGATATGCAGGACATTGCCGGTCCGCACCACGTCCATCCGCACGGCGAGATCGATCTGATCATGCCCCTCACCGACGGCGCGACGTTCGACGGCCATCCGGCCGGCTGGTGCGTGTACGGCCCCGGCTCGGCGCATCGTCCGAGCGTCGCGAACGGCCGGGCGCTGGTGCTGTATCTGCTGCCGCAAGGGGCGATCGAATTCACGCGCGCGTGAGCCGCGAGCAGATCACGATCACACAAGAGCCGGACCGTGTCCACGGATGGAGGAGACATATGGAAGCCCTGCTGGAAACGAGCGCACGCGAGCCGGTTGCGCCGCCGCCCCCGCTGTTCAACTTCGCGAGGCATCTGTTCCAGTTGAACGAAGCGCGCGCGAGCAAAGTCGCCTATATCGACGACTACGGCGCGATGACCTACGGCGAACTCGAACAGCGCGCGCGGCGCTGCGCCAGCGCACTGCGTGCGCTCGGCGTGCATCCCGAGGAACGCGTGCTGCTCGTGATGCTCGACACCGTATCGCTGCCGGTCGCATTTCTCGGGGCGCTTTACGCCGGCATCGTGCCGGTCGTCGCGAACACCTTGCTGAGCGCCGCCGACTATACGCACATGCTGACGCACAGCCACGCGCGAGCGGTGATCGTATCGGAACCGTTGCTACCTAACGTGACGGAGGCGCTGAGCAGCATCGACGACGACGGCTGCCAACCGATCGTCTCGCAGCCTCACGCCTGCACCGAAGCGCCGCTCGCGGCGCCCCGCTTCGAAACGCTGGTCGACACCGCGCTACCCGCCGGCAAAGGCTGTGCAAGCAACGCGGACGACATCGCGTTCTGGCTCTATTCGTCGGGCTCGACCGGCAAGCCGAAAGGCACCGTCCATACGCACGCGAATCTGTACTGGACCGCCGAGCTGTATGCGAAGCCGGTGCTCGGCATCGTCGAGAGCGACGTGGTGTTTTCGGCGGCGAAACTGTTCTTTGCATATGGGCTCGGCAACGCGCTGACGTTTCCGCTGTCGGTCGGCGCGACCGCGATCCTGATGGCCGAGCGCCCGACCGCCGAGGCGATTTTCGCGCGCCTCGTCCGGCATCGCCCGACCGTGTTCTACGGCGTGCCGACCTTGTACGCGAACATGCTGGTGTCGCCCAACCTGCCCGCGCGCGCCGACGTCGCGATCCGCGTGTGCGCGTCGGCCGGCGAGGCGTTGCCACGCGACGTCGGCGAACGCTTCACCGCGCACTTCGGCGCCGAGATTCTCGATGGCATCGGCTCGACGGAAATGCTGCACATCTTCCTGTCGAATCGCGCGGGCGAAGTCGAATACGGCACGACCGGGCGCCCCGTGCCGGGCTACGAAGTCGAGTTGCGCGACGAAGCCGGGCGGCCGGTGCCCGATGGCGAAGTCGGCGATCTGTTCATCAAGGGGCCGAGCGCGGCGCTGATGTACTGGAGCAATCGCGAGAAAACGCGCGCGACGTTTCTCGGCGAATGGATCAGAAGCGGCGACAAATATCGGCGTCTCGCGAACGGCTGCTATGTCTACGCGGGCCGCAGCGACGACATGCTGAAAGTGAGCGGCCAATATGTGTCGCCGGTCGAGGTCGAGATGGTGCTCGTCGCGCATCCGGCGGTGCTCGAAGCGGCGGTGGTCGGCGTCGATCATGGCGGGCTCGTGAAGACGCGCGCGTTCGTCGTGCTCAAGCGCGACTTCATGCCGTCCGACCTGCTCGCTGAGGAACTGAAGACCTTCGTCAAGGAACGGCTCGCGCCGCACAAGTACCCGCGCGATATCGTGTTCACCGACGATCTGCCGAAGACCGCCACCGGCAAGATTCAACGCTTCAAGCTACGCGAACAGTCATAGGTGATTCATTGATGCAGAACCGAGGTACCGCCCCTGCCACTTCCTCCACGAGTGCCGCCAGCCGCTTTGCCGAACTGCCGCCGAGCGCGTCGCATGGACCGCTGCGCATCGAGTACCGCTGGGTCAACGAGCAGGCGAATGCTCAGCAGGACGATTCTCCGATGGCGGTATTCCTGCACGAAGGTCTCGGCTCGATCGCAATGTGGCGCGACTGGCCGCAGACGTTGTGCGCGCGACTCGGCATGCGCGGGCTCGTCTATTCGCGGCCAGGCTACGGACTCTCGACAGCGCGTGCGCCTGACGACAAATGGCCGGTCGATTTCATGACCGCACAGGCGCGCGACATCCTCCCCACCCTGCTCGACGCGCTCGATATCGACCTGCGCCGACGCCAACGCATGTGGGTGATCGGCCATAGCGACGGCGGCTCGATCGCGCTGCTGTATGCGGCGCTATACCCCGATGCGCTCGCGGGCGCGGTCGTGATCGCGCCGCACGTATTCGTCGAAGACATCTCGGTGCAAAGCATCGCCCAAACGAAGCAGCTGTACGAAACCACCGATCTTCGCGCGAAGCTCGCCCGCTATCACGCGGACGTCAATTCCGCGTTCTACGGCTGGAACGATATCTGGCTAGACCCTGCGTTCAGGCGGTGGTCGATCGTCGAGGCGCTCGCGCCGATCCGTCGACCACTACTCGCGATCCAGGGCCACGACGACAACTACGGCACGATGGCGCAGATCGACACGATCGCCGCGCGCGTGCCGCACGCCCAACTCGTGAAGCTCGACGCATGCGGACACTCGCCGCATCGCGACGCGCCCGCCGCACTCAACGACGCCATCGCGGCGTTCGTGCGCGCACAACGATAAGCGGCGCCCGTCTGTTACCGATACTTCATAAAAATTACACGGATCGGCGATTATGCTGCTGCATCGCTGACCTCGGCACATCGATTGCGAGGCATCCCTTCCCCGCCCGGAGACAGTGCCATGCCCTTCGTGTCGAAGCCGATTCGTGCGCCGCGTCGCAAACGTTTGACGGGCGCCATCGCGGTGATCGCGCTGTGCGCGCTAGCGGGAGCGTGCAGCGACGACGCCCCGCCCGCCGGCACGAATACGATCAGTTCAACCGACCATTCCGCCGCTAACCCCGGCGACCCATCGATCGCCCCGCCGCCGGCCGACTCCGCGCCGCCGACGCTGACGATCCAGACACCGGCGGCACCCGCATCCGAAGCCGGCACGGCGCTGTCCGCCACCTCGCCGCCGCTGGCCAGCCCCGTCATCCATACCGTCGATTGAGAATCGCGCCGCGCGCGGCGGCTAGCCCGCCTTCGCGCGTCCGACGCAGCATCGCCGTTTCAGTACCGCAATTTGTCGTCCCCGTGCCTTTTTCCTCCACCGAAGATCAAAGCCACCACCGCCCCACCCATGACCTCAAACAATCGTCGTGATTTTCTGCGCTCGGCCGCGCAAGCCGCCGGTTCCTTCACCGCGTTGAGCATGCTGCCGCCGGGCATCCGCAATGCGCTCGCGATTCCGGCCAACAACCGGACCGGCACGCTCCGCGACGTCGAGCACATCGTCGTGCTGATGCAGGAGAACCGTTCGTTCGACCACTACTTCGGCACGCTCAAAGGCGTGCGCGGCTTCGGCGACACGCGCGCGATCAACCTCGCGAACGGCCAGCCGGTGTGGTATCAGCCGCAAACCGCCGATGCCAGCGGTGCCAGCTACGTACTGCCGTTCCGTCCGGGCGCGCCGAACCTCGGCCTGCAATTCCTGCAGGATCTCGCGCACGACTGGGGCTCCACGCACGCCGCATGGAACGGCGGCCGCAACGATCAGTGGGTACCGTCGAAAGGCGCGACCACGATGGCCTACCTGACGCGCGACGACATCCCGTTCCACTATCAGCTCGCCGACGCATTCACGATCTGCGACGCCTACCACTGCTCGCTGATGGGCCCGACCGATCCGAATCGCTACTACATGTGGAGCGGCTGGGTCGGCAACGACAGCAGCGGCGGCGGTCCGGTAATCGACAATTCGGAACTCGGCTACGGCTGGTCGACCTACCCCGAAGTGCTGCAGAACGCGGGCATCTCGTGGAAGATCTATCAGGACATCGGCACCGGGCTCGACGCGAACGGCTCGTGGGGCTGGACGCAGAACGCGTACATCGGCAACTACGGTGACAACTCGCTGCTGTATTTCAATCAGTACCGCAACGCGCAGCCGGGCAACCCGCTGTACGACAACGCGCGGACCGGCACCAACGCGGCCAACGGCGACGGCTACTTCGACATTCTCAAGCGCGACGTGCAGAACGGCACGCTGCCGCAGGTGTCGTGGATCGTCGCGCCCGAAGCGTACAGCGAGCATCCGAACTGGCCGACCAACTACGGCGCGTGGTACATCGATCAGGTGCTGCAGATCCTCACGTCGAACCCGGACGTGTGGAGCAAGACCGTGCTGCTGATCAACTACGACGAAAACGACGGCTTCTTCGATCACATCGCCGCACCGTTCGCGGCCGCGTCGAGCGCGAACGGTTTGTCGACCGTCGACATCACGCACGAAATCTATGCCGGCGATGCGAAGAACGTCGCCGGGCCGTACGGGCTCGGACCGCGCGTGCCGATGCTGGTGGTTTCGCCGTGGTCCAAAGGCGGCTACGTGTGCTCGGAAGTGTTCGACCATACGTCGGTGATCCGCTTCATCGAAAAGCGCTTCGGCCAGCAGCACAATCTCGGCGAATCGAACATCACGCCGTGGCGTCGCGCGGTGTGCGGCGATCTGACCTCCGCGTTCAACTTCGCGAATCCGAACGCGTCGGTGCCCTCGCTGCCGGGCACGAGCGGCTACGTGCCGGCCGACCAGAACCGTCACCCGGACTACGTGCCGCAACCGCCGACGGTGCAGACGGTGCCGAAGCAGGAAGCGGGCGTGCGCCCGGCGCGCGCGTTGCCGTACGAACTGTTCGTGCGCGTCGACGAAGGCTCGAACGGCAAGCTGACGATGCGCTTCGTCAACACGGGCCGCGCGGGCGTGGTGTTCCTCGTGTACGCGGCCAATAGCGCCGACGCGCCGCGCAGCTATACCGTCGAAGCGGGCAAGCATCTGCAGGACGCGCTGCTGCTCAACGCCGACGGCAGCTACGACTTCAGCGTGCACGGGCCGAACGGCTTCCTGCGCCGCTTCGCGGGCAAGGTGGTCGCACGGAACTGGTGGAATGGTTCGGACACCGCACGGCCGGCCGTCGCCGAAGGCTACGATGTCGCGAACGGCAATCTGCAACTGCGGCTCGAGAACGTCGGCAGCGCGCGTTGCCAGTTCACGATCGTCAACGCGTACGACGCGAGCCATGTGATCAAGCGTTCGGTACGCGGCGGCGACACCGACAATCTGTACCTCGATCTGCGCAACGCATACGGCTGGTACGATCTCGCGATCACCGTCGATACGGACCCGACGTTCGCGCGCCGCATCGCCGGTCATGTCGAGACGGCAAACAACAGCATGAGCGATCCGGCGCTGGGCGGCTGAGCGTCGCTGTAACCCAACGCTGCAAAAGCAACGGCCGCTGGCTCTTCGAGCACAGCGGCCGTTCTTTATCCAGCTCTCGAACGCAAACCCGCAATCGCGCGCGAGCGTCTACGATTCGAAATCGAGCCCGCCGATCAACGTAACCGGCTCACCCTGCGTGTGCGTGGAGAAATCGAGTTCGCGCGCCTGGGTCCACGCATTGAGCTTGCGCGGCAGCGCGGCCAGATATCTGGCGAAACGCGTCGCGCCCTGCTCGCCCATCAGCCTTTCTATTTCGTCGCTGTCCCAGGTCAGATACAGATTCAACGGATGCGGGTAATGACCGAGCTCATCGAGCGGCGTGGCGTGAATCCGCACGCGGGTGGGCTGACCCTGTTCGCCATGCGGCAACACGTCGGTGTGCACGGTCTTTGCGATACACGCGGCGATCGCCTCGGCAATGCGCGGCGCGAACTCCTGGTCGAAACGCATTGCACTCTCGGGGCGCATCCAATCTCTCCGCTGTGATTCCCATCGTGGGTTGGTCATCGTAGCAGACTCAGTTTTTCGCCGGTGAGATCGCGTCCGGACCGTGCGTCACCGCCTCGCGCAGCGTCTTGCGGATCACCTTGCCGGTGGCCGTCATCGGCAGGCTTTCGACGAAGCGAATCTCGCGCGGATATTCGTGCGCGGCCAGACGCGTCTTCACGTGCTGCTGGATCTCGCGCACGAGTGCATCGTCGCCGACGAAACCCGCTTTCAGCACGACGAACGCCATCACGATTTCGGTGCGCTCACGATCGGGGGCGCCGACCACGGCCGCCATCGCGACGGCCGGATGACGCAGCAGCGAATCCTCGATCGACGCCGGCCCAATCCGGTAACCGGCGCTCGTGATCACGTCGTCGCCACGGCCGACGAAGCGAATGAAGCCGTCCGCGTCGCGCGTGCCGAGATCGCCGGTCAGCAGAAACCTGCCGCGGAATTTGTCGTTGGTGGCCGCAACGTTCCGCCAGTAGCCGAGAAACATCACCGGATCGGGCGCGGCCACCGCGATATCGCCGATCGCGCCGGGCGGCAGCTCGTTGCCGGCGGCATCGACGATCGCGACATGGTGCCCCGGCACCGCGCGCCCGATCGCGCCGAAGCGCGGCTCGAACAGCGCCGCGCACGACGACACCACGACGTTGCACTCGGTCTGCCCGTAGAACTCGTTGATCGTCACGCCGAGTGCGTCGCGCCCCCAGCCGATCAGTTCCTCGCCCAGCGATTCGCCGCCGCTCGCGACCGATTGCAACGCGAGACGCAGATGGGCGGGCCGCTCGACGCCGCGCATCATCTTCAGCGTGGTCGGCGGTAGAAACGCATGGGAGACCGCGTGACGCGCGAGCAGATCGAACGCGGCGTGGCCGTCGAATTTCGCAAAACGGCGCGCCAGCACCGCGACACCGTGATGCCACGATGGCAGCAGCACGTCGAACAGACCGCCGATCCACGCCCAGTCCGCGGGCGTCCACATCAGCGTCGCGCGCGCGGGAAAGCCCTGCTGCGACATCTCCACGCCGGGCAGGTGCCCGAGCAATACGCGATGCCCGTGCAACGCGCCCTTCGGTTTTCCGGTCGTGCCCGACGTATAGATGATGATCGCCGGATCGTCCGCGGCGGTG
Source organism: Paraburkholderia sp. 31.1 (assembly GCF_014397645.1). NCBI lineage: Bacteria > Pseudomonadati > Pseudomonadota > Betaproteobacteria > Burkholderiales > Burkholderiaceae > Paraburkholderia > Paraburkholderia sp. 31.1. The sequence goes on along the minus strand of NZ_VZQN01000008.1, from coordinate 164,181 downwards.
TCGGCCGGCGTGAACTCGGCGCAAGCGCCATTCAACGCCTGCCAGAACGACCGCACGGGCGCGTCCGATGCTTCGTCATCCTGCTCGATATCGACACTGAACACGTGTCGCAACCCGGGCAGCGCGCCGCGAATTTCGGCGATCTTTTGCACGCCGGCGTGATCGGTGATCAGCGCGAGCGCGCCGCTGTCGCCGAGCCGATGCTCGATCGCGTCCACGCCGAACAGCGCGAACAGCGGCACCGCGACCATGCCGGCCTTGTAGGCCGCGAGATGCGCGATGGCCGTTTCGATCGATTGCGACAGAAAGATGCCGATGCGCTCGCCGCGCCGCGCGCCCGCCGCGAGCAGCGCATTGGCGAAGCGGTCGGACAGGGCTTTCAGTTCGTCGAACGTATAACGGGTCGCGCGGCCGTCGGCGTCTTCGTAGATCAGCGCGAGACGCCCCGAGCCATCGGCCCACTTGTCGCATGTGTCGACGCCGATGTTGTAGCGCGGTGGAATACGCCACGCGAATCTGGCCGTGAGCGAATCGTAAGTCTCGCCGTCGAGGTTCATCGGGTCTCCTGGATATCGTCGTTGTCGCTGCATGGCGTGATGCATGGTCCGTCGCTTGCTGCCTCTGCGCGCATGGCCGGTGTTCCGCAGTTTAGCCCACGACCTTGCGCACTCGGTTGATGCGTTGCCGTGCGCAACTGAATTCGCCAGATACGACATAGTCCCGCTCATAATCGCCGACTCGTGGCGCTGAACTCAACGTTTTGCGACAACTCCTGTGCGATTCAAGCCCTTTACATCTGACCTGTGCCGTGCCCGTCTAGGATCGTTACACAGGTTCGGCGCGCATGTTGCGCCGCACGATCGCTACCGGATGACATATGCGCAAGGCAAGGTTTGCATCGTTCTGGCATGGCCCGGAACTTTCTCCCTACGAGATCGCCTGTCTGAATTCGTTCACGCTGTACGGCAGCGAGGTCGCGCTCTATAGCTACGAGCCGATCGACACTCTGCCGCCCGGCGTGATCGCGAAGGACGCGACCACGATACTGCCGCGCGACTCGCTGAACGACTTCCCGATTCACGGCGTGCCGTCGATGCAGCATTTCACCGACTATTTCCGCTTCGTGATGTTCACGAAGACCGATGAGATCTGGGTCGATACCGACATGCTGCTGCTACGCGATTTCGATCTCAACGCCAAGGGCGATCTGATCGGCCGGGAAACCCAGTCGAGCATCTGTAATGCGATTCTGAGGCTCGATCCGGATCAGCCGCGCTTGCACGAGGCGATCGAACGGGTCGAGGCGATGAAAGGCCGGGCACTGAAGTGGGGCGACACCGGCCCGCGTCTGCTGACCGCCATCTACGGCGTGAAGGCCGGTCTTCCCGAAAGCCTGTTCTATCCGGTGCACTTCAACGATTACTACAAGGTGTTCCTGCCGCGCTATTTCGACGAGTGCGCGGCGCTCTGTTCCAATGCGTACACGCTGCATCTGTGGAACAACCGGGTGGTCAAGATGGGCCTGTTCAAGCGCATCGGCCCCCCCGTTGGGTCGCTCCTGCACCACGTGTTCGAGCAAACCGGCGCCAACACGCTGTTTCGCGAGTTTTATCCGGCGAGCGTGATGCAGGCGATGATCGACAACGCGGTGGGCAAAGTCGGTAGCGACGAAGGCGTGCGCAAGCTGCTGCGCGTCGGCGTGCCGATGGTCACGACGGCCATCGCGCGCAGACTCGGCGCCTGAGTTCGCAGCTTCAGTTCGCGCCGCCCCTGCCCGAGACCTGCGCCTGCTCCAGCACGAAGTCGATGAACGTCGCCGCCGCGCGCGTGTGATGCCGATCCGGCATGTACAGCATGTACATGTGCGTGCCGAAGATGCTGAGCCGCCAGGCATCGAGCGCGGTCAGCACGGCGCCGAGCTTCAGATCGTCCTGCACCACGTAGTCGGGCACGAGTCCGACACCGAGACCGGCCAGCACCGCCTGGCGCAAAAATAGAAAGTTTTCCGAAATAATCGTCGGTTCGAGCAGGACTTCATGACGCTCGTCGCGCAGATACGCGGCGAGCCGCAACTGCTTGCCGATCACGGCCGCGGTAATCAGCGGCGCGGTGCGCAGGTCGTCGAGCGTCGCGGGCAGGCCGTGTGTCCGCGCGAATTCGGGGGATGCGCAGGCCACGTACCGGACTGGCCCCATGTCCCGCGCGACGAGGTTTTGCGGCGGCTCCGACATCACGCGCACCGCGATGTCGATCTCGTCGCGCATCAGATCCTCGACACGGTTCTCGAACATCACATCGAGCACGATACCCGGATACAGCCGCTTGAACGCGATCAGCCAGTCGGACATCACAAGCTGGCCATAGCCGCTCGGCACGCTGAGCCGCACGCGCCCCTGCAGGCTCTGGCCCAGTGTCGTCACCGACTCGCGCGCGGCCAGCAGCGCGTTGCGGATCGTGCGGCCGTGCTCGTAGAGCCGCAGACCGATCTCGGTCGCCTCGACGCGACGCGTGGTGCGGCGCACCAATTGCAGGCCGACCGAACGCTCGAGCTGATTCAGGTGATAGCTGACGTTCGCGCGGCTCATCTTGAGCCGGCGTGCCGCTTCGCTCAGATTGCCGGCGTCGAGGATGTCGACGAGCAGGGTCAGCGAGTTGATGTCCATCGCCCAGTCTTTGTCAAAATAATTTTGACAGTCTGTCAATCAACGGTGTGATTGTCAATGAACGTTGACCACTCCAGAATGGGACGATCCGGCGCGCCTCGCCATCCTCGAATGGAGACACCTACGATGACCCTTTCCTCCTCAGCCGACGTCGTCACGCGCGAATTGCACGGCAAGATCCTGCTCGTCACGATCGACCACGCGCCGGTCAACGCGCTATCCGCCCACGTGCGGCGCGGCCTGCTGGCCGCGATCGAAACCGCCGACGCCGACCGCGCGGTCGAAGCCGTGCTGATCGTCGGCGCGGGGCGCAACTTCATCGCCGGTGCCGATATTCGCGAGTTCGGCAAGCCGCCGGTGCCGCCTTCGCTGCCGGACGTGTGCAACCGCATCGAGGCATGCACGAAACCCGTGATTGCCGCGCTGCATGGCGCGGCGCTCGGCGGCGGGCTCGAAGTGGCGCTCGCCGCGCATTACCGGATCGCCGTCGACGGCGCGAAGCTCGGCCTGCCCGAAGTGCAGCTGGGTCTGCTGCCTGGCGCGGGCGGCACGCAACGCACGCCGCGTCTGATCGGCGCACCGGCGGCGCTCGACCTGATGCTGAGCGGCCGTCACGCGAGCGCGAAGGAGGCGCTCGCGCTCGGCCTCGTCGACCGTCTCGGCGACAGCGGCGACATCCTCGCCGAAGGGCTCGCCTACGCGCACGAGCTGCTCGCCGCGCACGCGCCGGTACGCCGCACGCGCGACGCCGCCGCATTGATCGATCGCGCCGCGAGCCGCGCCGCCGTCGCGAAAGCGCGTGACGAAACCGCGAAGAAAGCGCGCGGCCTGTTCTCGCCGCTGAAAATCGTCGATGCCGTCGAAGCCGCGATCGAACAGCCCTTCGAGGAGGGCTTGAAGCTCGAACGCAAGCTGTTCCTGCAATGCCTCGACAGCCCGCAGCGCGCCGGCCTGGTTCACGCATTCTTCGCCGAGCGCGAAGTGCTGAAGGCGCCCGAAACGCGCGACGCGAAACCGCGCGCGCTGGAGGCGATCGGCGTGATCGGCGGCGGCACGATGGGCGCCGGCATCGCGGTCGCAGTGCTCGACGCGGGGCTGCCCGTCACGCTGATCGAACGCGACGAAGCGGCGCTCGCGCGTGGCCGCGCGCACATCGACAAGGTCTACGACGGGCTGGTCGCCCGGGGCCGCCTCACGGCTGAGAAGAAAGCCGCGACCATGGCGCGCTGGAGCGGCAGCACGTCGTACGATGCGCTTGCTCACGCCGACCTCGTGATCGAAGCCGTGTTCGAAGATCTCGACGTCAAAAAGGCCGTATTCGCCGAGCTCGATCGCGTCTGCAAGTCCGGTGCGGTGCTCGCGACCAACACGTCGTATCTGGACATCGACGCGATCGCAGCCAGCATCTCGCGCCCCGCCGACGTAATCGGCCTGCACTTCTTCTCGCCCGCCAACATCATGAAGCTGCTCGAAGTCGTGGTGCCGAAGCAGGTCAGCGCCGACGTCGTCGCGACCGCGTTCGAGTTCGCGAAGAAGCTGCGCAAGACGCCGGTGCGCGCCGGCGTGTGCGACGGCTTCATCGGCAATCGCCTGCTTGCCGTGTACCGCGCCGCCGCGGACGCGCTGATGGAAGACGGTGCATCGCCGTATCAGATCGACGCGGCGGTGCGGGCGTTCGGCTTGCCGATGGGCCCGTTTCAGGTGGTCGATCTCGCGGGCGGCGACATCGGCTGGGCGGCGCGCAAACGCCGCGCGGCCACGCGCGACCCGAACGCGCGCTACGTGCAGATCGCCGACCGCCTGTGCGAGCGCGGCTGGTTCGGCCAGAAGACCGGCCGCGGATTCTATCTGTACCCCGAAGGATCGCGCGGCGGCATGCCCGATCCCGAAGTCGAGGCGATCATCGACGCCGAGCGTGCGCGCGCGGGCATCACGCCGCGCAGCTTCACCGACGAGCAGATCATGCGCCGCTATCTGGCCGCGATGATCAACGAAGGCGCGAACGTCGTCCACGAAGGTATCGCGCTGCGCCCGCTCGACGTCGACGTGACCCTGCTGTACGGCTACGGCTTTCCGCGCTACCGCGGCGGTCCGATGAAATACGCGGATAGCGTCGGCCTGCCGACGATTCTCGCCGACATCCGCGAGTTCGCGAAGGAAGACCCGCTGTTCTGGCGGCCGTCGCCGCTGCTCGTCGATCTGGTCGAGCGCGGCGCGGATTTCGCGAGCCTGAACACGACGGCCTGAACCACCACGAACACTGACGGAACGACTGCGATGGATCTGAACTTCACCTCCGAGGAAGAAGCGTTTCGCGCCGGCGTGCAGGCGTTTCTGCGCGACAAGCTCCCGCGACGTCTCGCCGGCAAGGTGCACGGCGGGCGACGTCTGACGCGCGGCGACATGGCCGAGTGGCACGCGATTCTGAACGCGCAAGGCTGGCTCGCGAATCACTGGCCGAAAGAGTACGGCGGCCCGGGTTGGAGCGCAGTGCAGAAATTCATCTTCGAAAACGAATGCGCACTCGCCGGCGCGCCACGCGTCGTGCCGTTCGGCGTCAACATGCTCGGGCCGGTGCTGATCAAGTACGGCAGCGAGGCGCAGAAGCGTCACTGGCTGCCGCGCATTCTCGATGGTTCCGACTGGTGGTGCCAGGGCTATTCGGAGCCGGGCGCGGGCTCCGATCTCGCTTCGGTCAAGACGACGGCAGTGCGCGGCAAGGACGCGCAGGGCGAGCACTACCTCGTCAATGGCCAGAAGACGTGGACCACACTCGGTCATTACGCGAACATGATCTTCTGCCTCGTGCGCACCGCGACCGACGTGCGCAAACAGGAAGGCATCAGCTTTCTGCTGATCGACATGAACACGCCGGGCGTCGAAGTCCGGCCGATCATCACGCTCGACGGCGAGCACGAGGTCAATGAAGTGTTCTTCACCGACGTGCGCGTGCCGGTCGGAAATCTCGTCGGCGAAGAAAACAAGGGCTGGACCTACGCGAAATATCTGCTTACGTACGAGCGCACCAATATCGCCGGCGTCGGCTTTTCCGTCGCCGCCTTCAACCGTCTGCGCAAGATCGCCGCGACACAGCTGCGCAACGGCCGGCCGCTCGCCGAGGATCCGGCGTTCGCGGCACGCATGGCGCGCGTCGAGATCGATCTCGAGAACATGAAGACGACCAATCTTCGGGTGATCGCGGCCGTGGCGGGCGGCGGCGTGCCCGGTGCCGAGAGTTCGATGCTGAAGATTCGCGGCACGGAGATCCGTCAGGAGATCTCGTCGCTGACGCGGCGTGCGATGGGCGCTTATGCGCAGCCATTCGTCGAGGAAGCGCTGCACGAAGGCTTCGACGGCGTGCCGGTCGGCCCCGACGAAGCCGCGAGTGCCGCGTCGCAGTACTTCAATAATCGCAAGCTGTCGATCTTCGGCGGCTCGAACGAAATCCAGAAGAACATCATTTCCAAAATGATCCTCGGACTGTAAGAGGCGCACGTCATGAATTTCCAGCACACCGAAGAGCGCCGCATGCTGGCGGATACGCTGAATCGGTTTATCAGCGAGCAGTACGGCTTCGCGACGCGCGATGAAATCGCACGCTCGACGCAAGGCTTCAGCACCGAATTATGGGCACGCTTCGCGGAGCTTGGCGTGATCGGCGCACTGTTCGACGAAGCGAGCGGCGGTTTTGGCGGCGGCGGGTTCGATATTTCCGTGGTGTTCGAGAGTATCGGCCGCGGGCTCGTCGTCGAACCGTTTCTCGATACGCTGGTCGTCGGCCGGGCGATCGCTCGCAGCGGCGGCGACGTGCAGAATGCGGCGCTGGGTTCGTTGATCGACGGCTCGCGGATCGTTGCGCTCGCGCATGGTGAACCGGACAGTCATTACGAGCTTGCCCGGGTCGCGACGACGCGCGCGCGCCGCAGCGTAAATGGCAACAGCGGCGTGTGGACGTTGCATGGCGCAAAGGCCGTCGTTCAGCATGGCGAGCATGCTCAGGTGTTCCTCGTCTCGGCACGCACGAGCGGCGAGGACGATGCCGAAGCCGAAGCCGAAGCCGAAGCCGGCATCACGCTATTTCTGGTGCCGAGGGACGCGACGGGTGTGAGCGTGCGCGGCTACCGCAAGATCGACGGAGGACGCGCGGCCGAAGTGACGTTCGACGACGTCACGCTCCGCGACGACACCGTGCTCGGCTCAGTGGATCACGGCTTTGCGACGCTCGAATATGCGGTGAGTTGCGGCGTGCTCGCGCTGTGCGCGGAAGCGGTCGGCGCAATGGACGTCGCGAAAGACTACACGCTCGACTATCTGCGCACGCGCAAGCAGTTCGGCGTGCCGATCGGCAGCTTCCAGGCGTTGCAGCATCGCATGGCCGATTTGCTGCTCGAAATCGAGCAGGCGCGCTCGGCGGTGATCAACGCGGCGGCGGCGCTCGACGGCGAACGAAACGCGCGCGAGCGCGCGGTGTCGGCGGCGAAGTACAGCATCGGCCGGATCGGCACGCGAGTCGCGGAGGAATGCATCCAGTTGCACGGCGGGATCGGTATGACGTGGGAACTGCCGCTCGCGCATTACGCGAAGCGGCTCGTGATGATCGATCATCAGCTTGGGGATGAGGATCATCATCTGGAGCGGTTTGTGGCGTTGGGGGCTCAAGGGCGGTGATTCGTGTGCGCTTGCGAATGCGAACGCGTGCCGGTGACAAGTCTGCCAGATTGCACTCGCCTATTCTTGAGGAGCTGAGCCTGCCAAACGAATCAAAAAAGTTGACCGATGCCGGATGGACTGCATTGCGGATGCTCGAGGGCGCAACCCGCAGTGGACTGCCCGCCAGTGAGGTCGACGCGGCCCTGTCGCATTGCGACGCGAATCAGATGAGCATGAATCTGTGCGGGTGGCGCGATCAGATCGTCGCGGAGCAGAAGCTGGAGCAGGTCGTCAAGGGCAAGGCCGCGGTGTCGGCGAGTTGCAAAGCGGCGATCGAGAAGAGGCTCACCGCGTGGAAAACGCGCCGTGACGCCAACTGCAAAAAATCGGCTTCTCGAGAATGGGGCGGCGGGTCGATGCTGCCCACGGCGGTCGCGATGTGCAAGACAGCCGAAACCGAGCGCATAAGCAAAGCAATCGAGGCTTCGGGATGCAGATGAGCTTGGGCGAAGCGTTGACAGCGGGAAACGCTGCCCCGCGCGACGGACAAGAAAAAAGGACTTACGGCTTTCACCGTAAGTCCTTTTGATCTTTTTGGTCGGGGCGAGAGGATTTGAACCTCCGACCACCTGCACCCCATGCAGGTACGCTACCAGGCTGCGCTACGCCCCGAACAGAAGAAAATTATAACAGACACTTCATTCGATTAGAACCGCTCGACACGAACAAAGCGAACAAGTCCATGAACTAGTGGCCCAGCAGATCGATTACGTTCTGCAGTTCCTGGCGTAACTTCTCGACATCGACCGCAACCGTTGCCGCCGATGCCTGCACCTGACCCGCGACTCCGGCGGTAGCCTCACCCTCTTCGAGCACCGCATCCGGCCCACCGCCGCCATGCGAATCGAGCCGGTTGCGCGCCCCGTTGATCGTAAAACCCTGCTCGTACAGCAACTCTCGAATCCGCCGGATCAGCAGCACCTCGTGATGCTGATAATACCGACGATTGCCGCGCCGCTTGACCGGCCTCAACTGGGTGAACTCCTGCTCCCAGTAACGCAGCACGTGAGGCTTTACCCCACAAAGTTCGCTGACCTCACCAATCGTGAAGTACCGCTTCGCCGGAATCGGAGGCAAGACGACTTTTTCGATCGTCGCTGTCATCGTCAGTTAGCCGTGATGGGTTGCCCGAAAGCGCGCCAGTCAATCAGCGCGCGAGAAGCTCGCTTCGGCGCCGTTTTCGACGAGCGCCTTCAGTTTTTGACTTGCATGAAACGTCACCACGCGACGTGCCGCAATCGGAATCGCCTCGCCCGTCTTCGGATTTCTGCCGGGACGCTGCGGCTTGTCGCGCAACTGGAAGTTGCCGAAGCCCGACAGCTTCACGCTGTCGCCGCTCTCGAGCGCATCGCGGATCACCTCGAAGAACGCCTCGACCATGTCCTTCGCTTCCCGCTTGTTGAGCCCGACATTGTCGAACAGCAACTCGGCAAGTTCCGCCTTGGTGAGTGTCGGCGTTTCATTGGAAACGACGGCGGATGATGTCGGAATATCTCGAATCATGGCGCTGCGTTGCGCCGTAAGAAGGGCTTCGAAATCACTCGAGTTCATTTCATTCATATCTATCAAATGGCGCGCCAAGCGTAAAACAATGGATGCGGAAACAGCCGTGCAATTGTTAAATGCGGGTTATCCGCGCAACCGTGCGCCATATACTCGAGCTAGACGTTCCACCAGAGTTTGAATAGCCAGATCGACCGTTTCATCCTGAAGGGTTCCGCCAGTATCTTGCAAGGTCACCCGGAACGCAAGGCTTTTCTCGTGCGCGGCCAGACCACCGGAAGTGTTTGATTTTGGACGAAATTCGTCGAAAAGTGCAACCTTCTGGACAGCCTTGCAGCCCGGTTCGGACTGGGCCTTCTGAAGCTCGTCGAGCAGCGCCTGAACCTCGATTTTCTGATCGACGACCACCGCGATATCACGTCGTACCGGCGGGAATTTTGAAACTTCCGACGGAATCGGCAATACCCGTTGCATTAATGCTTCCGCTTCGATTTCAAACAGAATCGGCGCATGCGGCAAATCATATTTTTGCATCCAGCGCGGATGCAATTCGCCAATCCAGCCCACTGCGCGACCATTCAATTCGATCCGCGCGCTGCGTCCCGGATGCAGCGCCGGATGCTCGGCCTGTACGAACCGCGCGAGCGCCGGTGCGACCAGCGCTTCGAGGTCGCCCTTCACGTCGAAGAAGTCGACGGCACGCGTCGGTGCGCCCCACTGCTCGTCGAGCGCGGGCCCATAGGCGAGCGCGCCGATCATCTTCGGCTGCGCGAAACCTTCGACGGTCAGCTCGCCGGCCTTGATCGACGGATCGTGCAGGAATACGCGACCTGCTTCAAACACGCGCACGCGGTCCGCCGCGCGACGGTTCAGATTCGTGCGCAACACATGAATCAGGCTGCCGAACAACGTCGTGCGCATCACCGACAGCTGGCTCGCGATCGGGTTGATCAGACGCACGGGGTTGCTGTTGCCTGCGAAGTCCCGCTCCCACTCGGCGTCGACGAAGCTGAAGTTCACCGTTTCCGCGTAGTCGCGCGCGGCGAGCGCATGACGGATCGCGTGGATGGAGCGTTGCGTCTCGTTGGTCGCGCGCATTTCGCTGGTCGCGACCGGCGGGCGCGCCGGAATCTTTTCGAAGCCGTGGATACGCGCGACCTCTTCGATCAGGTCCTCTTCGATTTCGATATCGAAGCGGTACGACGGCGGCATCACCGAGAACGTATCGCCGTCACGCTCGAACGAGAGGCCGAGGCGCGTGAAGATCTGCGCGATTTCATCGACACCGATCGCGACGCCGATGATGCGGTTCGCGCGCGAAACGCGCATCTTCACGGGCGCGCGCTTCGGCACGTTGACGATCTGATCGTCGACCGGACCCGCTTCGCCGCCGCAGATGTCGAGGATCAGCTGCGTGATGCGCTCGATATGATCGACGGTCGTCGCGTAGTCGACGCCGCGCTCGAAGCGATGGCCTGCATCGGTCGAAAAGTTGTACTTGCGCGAGCGACCACGAATGCTGTCGGGCCACCAGAACGCGGCCTCGAGATAGATGTGGGTGGTGTCGAGCGTGACCGCGGTGCTGTCGCCGCCCATGATGCCCGCGAGGCTTTCGATATGCTGCTCGTCGGCGATCACACCGACCGTTTCGTCGAGCTCGACCGTGTTCCCGTTCAGCAGCTTCAGCGTTTCGCCCTTGCGGCCCCAGCGTACGTCCATGCCGCCGTGGATCTTGTCGAGATCGAACACGTGCGACGGACGCCCCAGCTCGAGCATCACATAGTTCGAGATGTCGACGAGCGCGGAAATGCTGCGCTGGCCGGAGCGCTCGAGACGCTCGATCATCCATTGCGGCGACTTCGCGCGCGCATTGACGCCGCGGATCACGCGGCCCGAGAAACGGCCGCACAGATCGGGCGCGGAGATTTTCACGGACAGCGTTTCGTTGAGCGCGACCGGAGCCGGCTTGATTTCGAGCGGACGCAGCGGCGCTCCGGTAATCGCCGACGTTTCTCGCGCGACGCCGAATACCGACAGACAGTCGGCCTTGTTCGGCGTCAGCTTGATTTCAAAAACGGTGTCGTCGAGATTGAGCGTGTCGCGGATGTCCTGGCCGATCGGCGTGTCTTCCGGCAGGATCATCAGACCGCTGTGATCTTCGGAGAGCTTCAGCTCGCGCGCCGAGCACAGCATGCCCTGGCTTTCCACGCCGCGCAGCTTCGACAGCTTGATCGCGAACGGTGCGCCGCCCTCTTCGGCCGGCGGCAGTTGCGCGCCGACCAGCGCGACCGGCACCTTGATGCCGGGCGCAACATTCGGCGCGCCGCACACGATGTTGAGCGTCGCGCCGGTGCCAGCGTCGACCTGACACACGTTGAGCTTGTCCGCATCCGGGTGCTTGACGACTTCCAGCACCTGGCCGACGACGATCTTCGAGGTCGGCGGCGCGGCCGTCCGCAGGTCTTCGACTTCGAGACCCGCCATCGTCAACGCGTGCGACAGCTCGTCGGTGGTCAGTTGCGGATCGACAAAAGTTCTGAGCCAGGATTCCGGAAATTGCATGGTTCTGTGTACGTTGTGATCAGGTTAGGTCCACGTCCGGCAGATGCTTCGTAAAGCCCGGTGGTCTTGCGCCGGTTCAGCGAGCTCTGCCGGGGACGCTCGCGGCGCGCACCAGGTGCGCTGCCGCGATTTATGCTTCGTCGCGCTCGCTCGTGCCGGGTCACGCGAATTGACGCAGGAATCGCAGGTCGTTTTCGAAAAACAGGCGCAGGTCCTGCACGCCGTAACGCAGCATCGTGAGACGCTCGAGGCCACTGCCGAAAGCGAAGCCGATGTAGCGCTCCGGGTCGAGACCCATGTTGCGGATCACAGTCGGATGCACCTGGCCGGAGCCCGAAATTTCGAGCCACTTGCCCGCGTTCTTGCCCGTTTCGAACTGCATGTCGATCTCGGCCGACGGTTCGGTAAACGGGAAATACGACGGACGGAAGCGCACGAGAATGTCGTCGCGCTCGAAGAATTTCTTCAGGAAGTCGGTATAGACGCCCTTCAGGTCCGCGAAGCTGATGTTCTCGTCAATCCACAGGCCTTCGACCTGGTTGAACATCGGCGAATGCGTCGCGTCGCTATCCACGCGATACGTGCGGCCCGGCACGATCACCTTGATCGGCGGCGTGTTGGTGCGCGCGTAGCGCACCTGCATCGGGCTCGTATGCGTGCGCAGCAGCAGCGGGCGGCCGTCGGCATCCTTGCCGTCGACGTAGAAGGTGTCCTGCATCGAACGCGCCGGATGGTTTTCCGGGCTGTTCAGCGAGGTGAAGTTGTACCAGTCGGTTTCGATCTCGGGGCCGTCGGCCACGTCGAATCCGATCGTACGGAAAATCTGTTCGACGCGCTCCCAGGTGCGCATCACCGGGTGCAGGCTACCTGCATTGGCGCCGCGGCCCGGCAGCGTGACGTCGATCGCTTCAGCAGCGAGACGCTGGTTCAGAAGTGCGTCGGCGAGCGCCTGACGACGTGCCGTCAGCGCGGCATCGACCTGTTGCTTGACGAGGTTGATCCGTGCGCCTTCGGTCTTGCGCGTTTCGGGATCGAGTTTGCCAAGGCCCTTCAACAGCTCGGTCAGCGCACCCGCCTTACCGAGAAAGCGCGCTTTCTCGTTCTCGAGGGTGGTGACGTCGGGGGCTTCTGCGAAGGCTTTTTGCGCGTCGGCGACAATCTGGTCCAGATCCATTGATCCCATCATTTCAACGTCAGTGTTCTATCGAAACAAAACTGGTTCTACCAACAAAAACGGGGCTCGGTGAGGAGCCCCGTTTTTGTTGCAGCGTCACCGAGACTACCGGATGTTCGCTGCAACGAACCACGCAGTTTTAATTGCCAGAAGCGCAATCAGGCTGCAACGGCGGCTTTCACCTGCTGAACGATCGCAGCAAAAGCAGCCTTGTCGAACACAGCCATGTCGGCCAGCACCTTACGGTCCAGTTCGATCGACGCCTTCTTCAGGCCGTTGATGAACACGCTGTACGTCATGTCGTGCTGACGCACCGCCGCGTTGATACGCGTGATCCATAGTGCGCGGAACACACGCTTCTTGTTGCGGCGGTCGCGGTAGGCGTATTGGCCTGCGCGCATGACCGCCTGCTTGGCGATGCGATAGACGTTATTGCGACGGCCGCGGTAACCCTTGGCCAGCTTGATGATCTTCTTGTGACGGGCCCGTGCGGTAACCCCACGTTTTACTCGAGGCATGTTTCGCTCCTATGAGTGTCGGTTAAGGGTTAAGCGAACGGCAGCATTGCGCGAACGGAGTTCAGATCGGAATCATGAACTGCCGTGGAGCCGCGCAGATGGCGTTTGTTCTTGGTGGTCTTCTTGGTAAGAATGTGACGCTTGAAGGCCTGACCGCGCTTGACGGTACCGCCCGGACGCACCACGAAGCGCTTTGCAGCGCTCTTCTTGGTCTTCATCTTCGGCATGACAACTCCATTATTAGATGGACATGGGTGTGCGGTCGGCCAGATGGCCATTTCCCGCCCTTCGAAACCCATTCCACTTGGTATGCAGACCGCCGATACCGCCAGCGGCCGCTTTTCGGGAACCACTGCGCACTTGCATGCGCGACATTCCGAAACCTTCCGACACCAAGCCGGACACCCAGCACAGCATCAAACAACCTTGCGCCGCCGGAGCGCGCGCCACATGGCACGCCGTCGCTCCGGCCAACTGCTTCGCGCTTACTTCTTTTTCTTCGGAGCGAGCACCATGATCATCTGGCGCCCTTCCATTTTCGGCATCTGCTCGACCTGACCGACTTCGTCGAGGTCGGTGCGCAGGCGTTCGAGCATGCGCATGCCGATTTCCTGGTGAGCCATTTCGCGGCCCCGGAAACGCAACGTGATTTTCGTCTTGTCGCCGTCTTCGAGGAAGCGGACGAGGTTGCGCAGCTTGACGTTGTAATCACCGTCGTCGGTACCTGGGCGGAATTTGACTTCCTTGACCTGGATGACCTTCTGCTTGAGCTTGGCCTCGTGTTGCTTCTTCGCTTCCTGGTACTTGAACTTGCCGTAGTCCATCAAGCGGCAAACCGGCGGAACCGCTTGCGGAGCGATTTCGACCAGATCTACGTCCTGCTGTTCCGACATGCGGAACGCATCAGCGAGTTTCACGATGCCGAGCGGTTCGTTCTCGACGCCGACCAGTCGCACCTCGGGTGCTGTAATTTCACCGTTGATGCGGTGCGCAGACTTATCAGTAGCGATGTTACGTTTCCTCTAAAAATTAAAAAAAACGAGCCGGGTACCAAGTGGCTCAGTTGAACGACTGCACGTCCTGGCGCAGACGCTCAATGAAGGCGTCAACAGGCATTACACCCATATCGACACCACCACGGGCACGCACGGCTACCGTTTGCGCTTCACGCTCCTTGTCGCCGACCACCAACAGGTAGGGGACCTTTTCCAGCGTGTGCTCGCGTATTTTATAGCTAATCTTCTCGTTGCGCAAATCGGCCTCGACTCTAACCCCTTGTTTTTGCAACGATTGGGCTAGCGCCCGCGCGTATTCGGCCTGACTTTCCGCAATATTCACCACAACGACCTGTATCGGCGCGAGCCAAGCGGGCATCGCACCAGCATGGTGCTCGATCAGAATCCCGAGGAAACGCTCCATCGATCCGACGATCGCCCGGTGCAGCATGATCGGGCGACGGCGACTGTTGTCTTCGGCAACGTATTCGGCACCCAGCCGCTCCGGCAACACCATGTCGAGCTGCAGCGTACCGCACTGCCACGAGCGGCCGAGCGCGTCCTTGATGTGATACTCGACCTTCGGGCCGTAGAATGCACCCTCGCCGGGCAACTCTTCCCACGTGACGCCGCAGGCCGTCAGCGCCTCGCGCAGTCCCTGTTCCGCGCGATCCCAAGTTTCGTCGGTGCCGGCGCGCGCATCCGGGCGCAGTGACAGCTTGATCTCGACGTTATCAAAGCCGAAGTCGCGGTAGACGCTCATTGCCAGCGTGTTGAACGCGATCGATTCGCTGATGAACTGATCTTCGGTACAGAAAATATGCGCGTCGTCCTGCACGAAGCCGCGCACACGCATCAGTCCATGCAGCGCGCCCGACGATTCGTTGCGATGACACGAACCGAACTCCGCGTAACGCAGCGGCAGATCGCGATACGAGCGCAAACCGTGATTGAACACCTGCACGTGACCGGGGCAGTTCATCGGCTTGATCGCGTAGTCGCGCTTTTCCGATTCCGTCGTGAACATGTTTTCACGATAGTTCTGCCAGTGGCCCGACGCTTCCCACAGCGAGCGGTCCATGATCATTGGCGTCTTGATTTCCAGGTAGCCGGCGTCGTTCACGCGACGGCGCATGTACTGCTCGACTTGCTGCCACAGCGTCCAGCCGCGCGGATGCCAGAACACCATGCCCGGCGACTCGTCCTGCATGTGGAACAGGTCGAGCTGCTTACCAAGCTTGCGATGGTCGCGCTTCTCGGCTTCTTCGAGCATGTGGAGATACGCTTCCTGGTCTTCCTTCTTCGTCCAGGCCGTGCCGTAAATGCGCTGCAGTTGCTCGTTCTTCGAGTCGCCACGCCAGTACGCGCCCGCGACTTTCATCAGCTTGAAGACCTTCAGCTTGCCGGTGGACGGCACGTGGGGGCCGCGGCACAGGTCCGTGAAGCCGCCATGCGAGTACAGTTTTATTTCGTCGCTAGCGGGGATCGATTCGATGATCTCGGCCTTGTACTTTTCACCGATGCTCTTGAAGTACTCGACCGCTTCGTCGCGGGACACCACGCGACGCGACACCGGCTCGTCCCTCTTCGAGAGTTCCTGCATGCGCTTTTCGATCTTTTCGAGATCTTCCGGCGTGAAAGGACGGTTATAGGAGAAGTCGTAATAGAAACCGTTGTCGATGACCGGGCCGATCGTGACCTGCGCTTCCGGGTACAGATCCTTCACCGCGTACGCGAGCAGGTGCGCCGTCGAGTGGCGGATGATATCGAGACCGTCTGCGTCCTTCTCCGTGACGATGGCGAGCGCCACGTCGTGATCGATCAGCATGGACGTATCGACCAGCTCCCCGTCGATCTTGCCGCCGAGCGCGGCTTTCGCGAGACCGGGGCCGATCGAGGCGGCCACTTCGGCGACGGTCACCGGATGCTCGTACTGTCGAACAGAACCGTCAGGCAAACGTATCGAAACCATTGCGTTCTCCGTGGTGCCGACCGGCGGCGGCACATACAACCAGGGTCAAAAAGATAAAAAAAATGCGGCCCCGCTTTCGAGGGGCCGCATTCACATTTTATGCAAACTTCACTGGCGAAAGTGGTCCTCGACTAGCGTCGTTCCGAAGTGGTTTCGGTCAACGTTCGCGGTGTCATAACCGTATTCGCCTTTTTGCGCTCAAAGCGCTTACTGCAGTTTGCGAAACCCCAGCGAGGCCGGAATTTCATTTTCGTTGGTAGGCTCGATTGGACTCGAACCAACGACCCCCACCATGTCAAGGTGGTGCTCTAACCAGCTGAGCTACGAGCCTGAAGAAACGAGATTATATGGGGTATAGCGCAGCCTGGCAAGTACTTTTATGCGGCGACTTTAATCCGTCGCGCCACTAGCGGGGCTTTTTCCAACCGCCCGCGCCTCAGTT
Source organism: Paraburkholderia sp. 31.1 (assembly GCF_014397645.1). Classification (NCBI taxonomy): domain Bacteria; kingdom Pseudomonadati; phylum Pseudomonadota; class Betaproteobacteria; order Burkholderiales; family Burkholderiaceae; genus Paraburkholderia; species Paraburkholderia sp. 31.1. Next base: position 147,642 of record NZ_VZQN01000008.1, on the reverse strand, counting down.
CTTGCGCGTCGCGCGCACGACACCCGTGATCTCGCCCAGCAGCGTGCACGCGCGCTGAATCTGCGCGGAGCTCGACACCTCGACGGTAAATTGCATGAACGCGGCATTGCGGCGCGATTGCGTCTTTACGCCGATCACGTTCATCTTTTCCCGCGCGAATACTTCGGAGATATCGCGCAGCAGACCTTGCCGGTCCGTCGCCTCGATGCTGAGGTCGACCGGGTAGACGGAATGGCCGCGGCCGCTCATCACGTCCGCCGACCACGCCGTCTGAAGCACGCGCTCCGGCGCGCGCTCCGCCATCCGGCGGAACGTCGCGCAGTCGCTGCGATGAACCGACATGCCCTTGCCTCGCGTAACGAATCCGCAGATGTCGTCGGGCGGCGCCGGCCGGCAGCAGCGCGCGAGCTGGGTGAGCAACGCATCGACGCCGACCACCAGCACCCCCGTGGATGCGCCGCGCGCGACGCTCGCGCCGCTGCTGCGTTTCTCGAACTTCTCCGGCGCATCGACCTCGGGCTCGGGCGGCGGCGCATCCTGCAACGCCTGCTCGACGAGCCTCAGACTGAACTCCTCCTTGCCGACCACGGAGAACAGGTCGTCGGTGGTCTTGAAACCGAGCCGCGCGGCCAGTTGATCGAGATTGACCGAGGTCTTGCCTTCGCGCTGCAGGGTTTTTTCAACCATCGCGCGACCGTTCGCGATGTGCTCCTGTAACTCCACCGCGTTGAACCATGCGCGCACCTTCTGCCGCGCGCGCGGGCTTTGCAGATAGCCAAGTTGCGGATTAAGCCAGTCGCGCGACGGACCGCCCTCCTTCACCGCCACGATCTCGACCGTCTGGCCGTTCTGCAGCGGCGTGTTGAGCGGCACCATCGCACCGTCGACGCGCGCGCCGCGGCAACGATGCCCAAGCTCGCTGTGCAGGTGAAATGCGAAGTCGATCGGCGTCGCGCCGTGCGGCAACGGAATCACGCGCGCCTGCGGCGTCAGCACGTAGATGTGATCGTCGTCGAGCGTGGCCTGGCGCAACTGCTCCCACGGCTGTGCCGAGCCCGCTTCGCCATGCTCGCCCTCGGAGACTTCGTCCTTCCACGCGAGCAGCTGTCTCAGCCAGGCGATCTTCTCGTCGTATTTCTCGCTCGCGGTGAACGTGCCGCCATAGCCGCGCGCACCCGCTTCCTTGTAGCGCCAGTGCGCGGCCACGCCGTATTCGGCGAAGCGATGCATTTCCTGCGTGCGGATCTGCACTTCGAACGCGCGGCCGTCGTCGCCGATCACGACGGTGTGCAGCGACTTGTAGCCGTTCGGCTTCGGCCGGGAGATGTAATCGTCGAACTCCTTCGGCACCGGCTGCCACAGGTTGTGCACGATGCCGAGCACGGTGTAGCAGTCCTTGATGTCCGGTACGATCACGCGAAACGCGCGCACGTCGTACAACTCGGCGAAGTCCAGCTCCTTGCCGCGCATCTTGCGCCAGATGCTGTAGATATGCTTCGGCCGACCGCTCACTTCCGCGCGGATATGCGCGGCGGCCAGCTCCTGCTGCAGGCGTTCGATCGCCTGCGCGACATAGCTCTCGCGCTCGACGCGCTTCTCGTCGAGCAGTTTCGCGATGCGCTTGTAGGTGTCCGGCTCCTCGAAACGGAACGCGAGGTCCTCGAGCTCCCACTTCAATTGCCAGATACCGAGGCGGTTCGCGAGCGGCGCGTAGATATCGAGCGTTTCGCGTGCGACGTCGGGCGACGGCGTGAGCTTCGCGGCCGCGTAGTAACGCAGCGTTTGCAGCCGCGACGCGAGGCGGATCAGCACGACGCGAATGTCCTGCGCGAACGCGAGCAGCATTTTGCGCAGCGCCTCGACCTGCACGCGGCGCGCAGCCTGCGCGTCACGCCCGGCCTCGGGCATCGCGTTTTGCGCCGCGCGCAAACTGACCGTGCCGAGCCGCAGCAGCTTGCGTACGTCGCCGACCAGTTGGGCGACTTCTTCGCCGAAGTCGTCGGCGATCACGCGCTCCGGATCGCGCAGATGCGGTGTCAGCGCAAACAGCGCAGCGGCCAGCACCGCCGGCGGATCGACGTTGAGCTTGCGCATGATCGACGCGGTGCCCGCCGCGTGATCCGCGAGAAATTCGCCCGACGACAGCCGCACCTCGCCCGCATGTTCGCGCACGAACGCCATCGCTTCGTCGAAGGAACGATGGGGATGAGGCGCGCTCGGAACGGTATCGGTGTTCATGGTGCGACGGCCCGCCGGGCCAGACGATTCAACGGAAAATCAACCACGGTGCTGCCGGACGGCCGCGACTCAGTTGCGCTGCGCCGCGATCACGACGATTTCGACGAGGCACTTCGGATTCGCGAGCTTTGCCTCGACGGTCGCGCGCGGCGGCGTGTCGCCCTGCGCGACCCACTCGTCCCACACGGCGTTCATGCCGGCGAAATGCGCCATGTCCGAGATATAGATCTGCACCGACAGCAACAGCGACTTGTCGCTGTTCGCTTCGGCGAGCAGACGGTCGATGTGGCCGAGCACTTCGCGCGTCTGGCCGGCGATATCCTGATCGTCGTCTTCGGCGATCTGACCCGCGAGGTACACGGTGCCGTTGTGCACGGCCATTTCCGAGAGACGCTTGCCGACGTGATAACGAATGACTGCCATGAAAAGTCCTGAGCTGAGGGGTTAATCGAACTACGTCCCACACGACACTGCCGATGAAATCGTCATGCGGAATTCAATATTATGACGCGTTCGCGGCCTAACCGATGAAGAACTCCCTCGCGAGCGCGATCTGGTCCGCCGCCAGGAACGCCGGCGCATGCCCGACGCCGGCGATCTCCACGCTCGATGCGGCACGCGCGGTCGACACCATCTTCGCGACCGTTTCACGCGACAGCAAATCCGACTGCTCGCCGCGCACCACCAGCACCGGCCCCTGGAACGACGCGAGCGAATGCCACAGCGCCGCCTCGCCGAGCTTCGCCGCTTCCTCGGTGACCGCCGCGAACGGCTGCGCGATGCGCGGGTCATAGCGCAGCACCCATGCGCCGTCCTCTTCGCGCAGCAACGGCGTATTGATTTCGCGCCATTCGTCCGGAGTCAGCGGTCCGAAGCTCTGCGCGAGCTGCGCGGCATAGTCAACGCCCTGCTGCAGCGTTTCGAAGCGTGCGGGCTTGCCAAGGTAATCGCCGATGCGCGTGACCGCGACCGGCTCCAGATGCGGCCCGACGTCGTTCAGCAGCAGCTTGCGGATCGGCGTGTCCGGCAGGCCGGCGAGCCCCATGCCGATCAGGCCGCCCATCGAGGTGCCGAACCAGTCGACGGTGTCGACGTCGAGCCGCGCGATCAGTGTGACCATGTCGGCGACGTACTGCGGCACCGCGTATAAGTTGGGGTTCGCGAGCCACGACGACAAGCCCCGGCCAACCACGTCCGGGCACACCACGCGATAGGTGTCCGCGAAGTTGGCGGCGAGGCGGTCGAAATCGCGCCCCGATCGCGTGAGTCCGTGCACGCACAGCAACACGCGCGGATTGTCCGGGTCGCCCCACTCGGTATAGGCGACGCGATGCAGGCCGGCAGCGCTCGCGCACCGCACGTAACGTTGACGCGGCGCGGGCCGCCCGGTGGTGGAAGCGGAAGTCGTTGCGGTCATCTGGTGTCCTTGCAAAGACGCTGCGGATTGGGCTGCGAACGATTGTAAACCGCTTCGTCGCGCGGCAAGCATCGGCCAGAAGGCTTAGGAAGGTCGATCCAACCGTCCGGCGCATCCGCCGCCGCGCGCCAAAAACAGAACGGGCGAGACTCACGTCTCGCCCGTCCGGAACACACCGTTGCCGCCGCGCGGTCGCGCCGACGGGCGCAGCGACGTTTCAACCCGCGTCAGCTCACCGCGCTCACATCGAGCGGCGCGCCGGTTTTCGCCTTGATTTCGTCGACGCTCACACCCGGCGCGAGTTCGGTCACTTTCAAGCCGTTTTCGGTCACTTCGATCACGCCGAGATCGGTGATGATCTCGTCGACCACACCCACGCCCGTCAGCGGCAGCGTGCATTCTTCGAGGATCTTGTGCTGATCGCCCTTCGCGACGTGCTCCATCAGCACGACCACGCGCTTGACGCCGGCGACCAGGTCCATCGCGCCGCCCATGCCCTTGATCATCTTGCCCGGGATCATCCAGTTCGCGAGATCGCCCTTCCTGCTGATCTGCATCGCACCGAGAATCGCGAGATTGATGTGGCCGCCGCGAATCATCGCGAACGAATCCGCCGAAGAGAAAATCGACGAACCGGGCAGCGTCGTCACCGTTTGCTTGCCGGCGTTGATCAGGTCGGCGTCGACTTCGTCTTCGGTCGGCGACGGGCCGATACCGAGCAGACCGTTCTCCGACTGCAGCCACACTTCGACGCCCGCCGGCACGTGGTTCGCGACCAGCGTCGGCAAGCCGATGCCGAGGTTCACGTAAAAGCCGTCCTGCAGTTCCTTCGCCGCGCGCGCGGCCATTTCGTCACGAGTCCATGCCATGATCAGTCTCCTTTCGCGCGGACGACGCGTTGTTCGATGCGTTTTTCCGGATGCGCATTCAGCACGATGCGCTGCACGAAGATGCCAGGCGTATGGATCGCGTCCGGATCGAGTTCGCCCACTTCGACGATCTCTTCGACTTCCGCGACGGTGATGCGGCCCGCCATCGCGCACATCGGATTGAAGTTGCGCGCGGTGCGGCGATAGATCAGGTTGCCGGCCTTGTCGGCCTTCCATGCCTTGACGAGCGCGACATCGGCGGTCAGCGAATGTTCGAGCACGTAGTGGTTCTCGCCGAACTGGCGGGTTTCCTTGCCCTCGGCGATCTGCGTGCCGTAGCCGGTGTTCGTGAAAAACGCCGGGATGCCCGAGCCGCCCGCGCGCAGCTTCTCGGCGAGCGTGCCTTGCGGCGTGAATTCGAGCTCGAGTTCGCCGGCCAGGTACTGGCGTTCGAACTCCTTGTTTTCGCCGACGTACGACGAGATCATCTTCTTGATCTGACGCGTCTCGAGCAGCAGGCCGAGGCCGAAACCGTCGACGCCCGCGTTGTTGCTGATGCACGTGATGCCCTGCACCTTCGAATCGCGCAGCGCTGCGATCAGCGCCTCAGGAATGCCGCACAACCCGAAGCCGCCGACGGCGAACGTCTGCCCGTCCTTGACGATGTCCTTCAGCGCCTCGGCGGCGCCTGGATAGACCTTGTTCATCTGTATGTCCCTTCCTCTATGGAAACCCGAAACGTGTACGCAGGCCGCCGGATCATTGCGGCTGATATCGCAACGGGCGAACTTCACGTCGCCTCACGATACCGCTACGTCATTCTAGTCATCCGCGGCTTGAGCCGCGTTGTCATCTGCCCGAAAGAGTACGCTGGGCCCGCCATGCGGCACAATACGCAAAAATACATAAGTACTTGCCTCCCGCCCATGCCCGCCCTGGATTACCGCACTGCGTTTCACCTCGCGCCGATCGGACTCGTGCTGTCCCGCGAGCGGACCATCGAAGACTGCAACGACGAGCTAGCGTCGATATTCGGCTACGCGCGCGACGCGCTGATCGGTCAGTCGTTCCAGGTGTTGTATCCATCGGCGGACGAGTTCGAGCGGATCGGCGCGCGCATTCCGCCGATCATGACCGCGCAAGGCAGCTACGCGGACGACCGGATCATGAAGCGCGCGAACGGCGAGCTGTTCTGGTGTCACGTGACGGGCCGCGCGCAGCAGCGCACCGACCCGCACGCGGCGGGTGTCTGGACCTTCGAGGATTTGAGCGCAACCCGGCGGGTCGCGGTGGAGCTGACGCCACGCGAGCGCGAAATCGCCGCGCAACTGGTGACGGGCAAGACCAGCAAGCAGATCGGCCGCGTGCTCGACATCAGCCCGCGCACGGTCGACGTCTACCGCGCGCGGCTCATGCGCAAATACGATACGGGCAATGCGACCGAGCTGTTGCAGCGGCTGCTCGGGGATTGAGAGAGGGCGTTTGAAGCGCGCGACAGCGCTGTCAAGCCGCGCGCTCAGGCCGCCTTGACGAGCGCCGCGCTCTCGATGGCCGGGCGCAGTACGTCAGGCACCGGCACCGACTTGCCCGCCGCGTAGTCGATCCACACGCATCGCGCGGCGCCTCGCGCATAGAGCGTATCCGGCTCATCGGCGCGCAGGAGCTCGAAAGCCGTATCGAAGCTGCTGCGCCCCGGTGTCGCCACCGACATCCGGCCGATCACGTCGCCCGGATAGTGCAGTTGCTTCAGAAACTCCATCGACGCATTGACGATCACCGGCCCCTGCCCGTGCGCGCGCTGGCCGACAAAGTCCATGTGCTCGAACCAGGAAATCCGCACCTGCTCCATGTAGCGGAAATAAACCGTGTTGTTGACGTGACCGAAGGCGTCCATGTCGCCCCAGCGGATCGGCATCGTCATTTCGAAAACTGCGTGAAAATCGCTCATTCTGTACTTCCGTTCTTCCTTTTTCTGCCTGACTTTTGAAACTTTGGACGACCCGCTCACGCGAGTCCGAAGCCGTCGTCGGCGACGATCACCGAGCCGTTGATGAACTGCGATTCATCCGCCGCGAGCAGCAGGAGCAGCCCATCGAGATCCTCCGGCTTGCCGACCCGATGACGCGGCAGCATCGCCACGAGTTTCTGGCCCTGATCGGTCGACCAGTGGTGATGGTTGATCTCGGTGTCGATATACCCGGGGCAGATCGCGTTCACATTGATGCCATGCTTGCCCCACTCGAGCGCCATCGCCTTCGTCATGTGGACGACCGCGGCCTTGCTCATCGAATACAGGCCGATTTGCGGCAGCACGCGCAAGCCCGCCATCGACGCGATGTTGATGATCCGGTACGACGGCTTCTGCGCGTTGTTGCCGCGCATGATCATGCGCTTGGCGACTTCCTGCGCCACGAAAAACGCGCCGCGCGTATTCGTGTCGAACACGTATTCGAAGTCCGCCGGCGTGACCTCGGACAGCTTCTGCGTGGTCGACACGCCCGAGTTGTTGACGAGGATATCGATGGTGCCGGCCTCGGTCTCCGCATGCGCGACCGCCGACTTGATGCTCTGATAGTCGGTCACGTCGAGCGATACGACGTGCGCGGCGCCGCCGGACGCCTCGATTTCCGCGCGCAGCTCCTTGAGCCGCTCGGTACGTCGGCTCGCCAGCACGACCTTCGCGCCCGCCTGCGACAGCACCTGCGCGAAGCGCTTGCCCAGCCCGCTCGAGGCGCCCGTAATCAGCGCGACCTTGCCTTCCAGATTGATCGAACGGCCCATTGTCTTTCCTTGTTCGGTTGTGGTGACAACTGCGGTTGACGGGTTCGGTAGGACCCGACTAAGGGTCTATACCGTATCATGAAATAGTACGGTCGTGCTAATCTGCGGATTTCGGGTTGCGGCGCGGGAATCGATCGCCCACAATACGAACCCGAAAAAAGCATTCTAACGGTAAGAGGAGCATCAATGACCCCCGCAAGTCTCATTGAGCAGTACGGCCCGCGCGAGTCGATGGAGTATGACGTCGTCATCGTCGGCGGCGGCCCTGCGGGCCTGTCGGCGGCCATTCGCCTGAAGCAGCGCGCCGCCGAACGAGGCGCTGACATTGGCGTGTGCGTACTCGAAAAAGGCTCAGAGATCGGGGCCCATATTCTGTCGGGCGCGGTGATGGACCCGCGCGCGCTGACCGAGCTGATCCCGGACTGGAAGGAAAAAGGCGCGCCGCTGACGGTCGACGTGACCGAAGACCGCTTCCTGTTCCTGTCGGCGACGGGCGCGAAGAGCGTGCCGACCTGGGCGCTGCCGGACAATTTCAAGAACCACGGCAACTACGTGATCAGCCTCGCGAACGTGACGCGCTGGCTGGGTCAGCAGGCCGAGGCGCTCGGCGTCGAGATATTCCCGGGCTTTCCGGCGGCCGAAGTGCTGTACAACGACGACGGCTCGGTCAAGGGCGTCGCGACCGGCAACCTCGGCATCGGCAAGGACGGCGAACCGACCGAAAACTTCCAGCTCGGCATGGAGCTGCACGCGAAGTACACGCTGTTCTGCGAAGGCGCGCGCGGCCACCTCGGCCGCCAGCTGAACGAGAAGTTCAAGCTGCGCGATGGCGTCGATCCACAGGTGTACGGCATCGGTATCAAGGAGCTGTGGGAGATCGATCCCGCCAGGCACAAGCCGGGTCTGGTGATGCACACGGCCGGCTGGCCGCTCGAAAACGACACGTACGGCGGCTCGTTCCTCTACCACATGGACAACAACCAGGTCGTGGTCGGCTTCGTGGTCGGCCTCGGCTATTCGAATCCGTATCTGTCGCCGTTCGAGGAATTCCAGCGCTACAAGACGCATCCGGCGATCCGCGCGATTCTCGAAGGCGGCAAGCGCGTGTCCTACGGCGCGCGCGCGATCACCGCGGGCGGCCTGATGTCGTTGCCGAAGCTGGTGTTCCCGGGCGGTGCGCTGGTCGGCGACGACGCGGGGTTTCTCAACGCGTCGCGCATCAAGGGTTCGCACGCCGCGATCAAGACCGGCATGCTCGCCGCCGATGCCGCGTTCGACGCCGTGCAGGCCGGCCGTCAGTCGGACGAACTGAGCGCCTACCCGGAAGCGTTCAAGACGTCGTGGCTCTACACCGAGCTGTATCGCGCGCGTAATTTCAAGCAGTGGATGAGCAAGGGTCTCTACCTCGGCACGCTGATGGTCGGTCTCGAGCAGAAGCTGCTCGGCGGCAACGTGCCGTGGACGCTGCATCATCAGCATTCCGATCACGAGATGCTGAAGCCGGCTTCGCAGTGCAAGCCGATCACGTATCCGAAGCCGGACGGCAAGCTGACGTTCGACCGGCTCTCCTCGGTGTTCATCTCGAACACGAATCACGAGGAAAATCAGCCGGCGCACCTGACGCTGAAGGATCCGACCGTGCCGGTCAACGTGAACTGGCAGACCTACGCGGGACCGGAGGCGCGTTATTGCCCGGCCGCAGTGTACGAGTTCGTGAAGAACGACGATGGCAGCGAGCGGCTCGTCATCAATGCGCAGAACTGCGTGCACTGCAAGACCTGCGATATCAAGGACCCGACGCAGAATATCGTGTGGGTCACGCCGGAAGGCGGTGGCGGTCCGAACTATCCGAATATGTGATGGATGTGCCGTCTGCCTTTGCGGCGCTGCGCGATAACCGGCAGCGTCGCGCAGGCAAATTCCGATAGCGCGCTCGCGCTTTCGTCTGCGCGCATTCTTGCGCGTTTCGTTGGTCCCCCTTCCCTATTCTTTTTTATGGCGGCTCGTTCGCCGCCAATCGCGGGACCGCGTCAGGGTTACGGCGCGCTCGCCGCGATCTTCGGCGTGCTCACGGCCACATCGCCGCATTGCGCGCGATGGCGCAGCGCGTGATCGATCAGCACGAGCGCAAGCATCGACTCGGCGATCGGCGTCGCACGAATGCCGACGCAGGGGTCGTGCCGCCCGAAGGTCTCGACGATCGCGGGGTTCCCCGCCTTGTCGATCGAACGGCGCGGCGTGCGAATGCTCGACGTCGGCTTGATCGCGATCGACACCGTGATGTCCTGCCCCGTCGAAATACCGCCGAGCACGCCGCCCGCGTGATTGCCGACGAAACCTTCCGGCGTCAGCTCGTCGCCATGCACCGAGCCGCGTTGCGCGACGCTCGCGAAGCCCGCGCCGATCTCGACGCCCTTCACCGCGTTGATGCCCATCATCGCGTGCGCGATGTCGGCGTCGAGGCGGTCGAACAGCGGCTCGCCGAGGCCGACCGGCACACCGGAGGCAACCACGTTGATGCGCGCGCCGATTGAATCACCGTCCTTGCGCAGCGCGTCCATATACGCCTCGAGCTGCGGAACGATCTCTGCATTCGGCACGAAAAACGGGTTTTCGCGCACCTGCGCCCAATCGACGAACGGCACGTCGATCTCGCCGAGCGCGGCCATATAGCCGCGAATTTCGGTGCCGAACTTCTTGCGCAGCCACTTCTTCGCGACCGCGCCCGCCGCGACCGCCGGCGCCGTCAGCCGTGCCGACGAGCGGCCGCCACCGCGGTAATCGCGAATGCCGTACTTTTGCCAGTACGTGTAGTCGGCGTGGCCGGGGCGGAACGTTTCCGCGATGTTGCCGTAGTCCTTGCTGCGCTGGTCGGTATTGCGGATCAGCAGCGCAATTGGCGCGCCGGTGGTTTGACCTTCGAACACGCCCGAGAGGATCTCGACCTTGTCTTCTTCCTGGCGCTGCGTCACGTGGCGCGACGTGCCCGGCTTGCGGCGATCGAGTTCGAACTGGATGTCGGCTTCGTTGAGCGCCATGCCCGGCGGGCAGCCGTCGATCACGCAGCCGATAGCGGGGCCGTGCGATTCGCCGAAGGTCGTGACAGTGAAAAGCGTACCGAGCGTGTTGCCGGACATGAGCGTCGTCCAAAGAAATACGGGGAGAACGCTATTATGCCAGCCCGCTCGTCTCTAAGCCGGGCCTGGCGACGGCGATGGCCGATCGGCCAGGGCGCACTCGGCCGAAAGCGGGTGATGGTGGGCGAGCCCGCCATCTCGGCGTCCGCGCACCGGCCCACGGCTACTTGCGGGCGCCGCGCAGCTCGGTCACGATCCGCTGCAGCGCCTCCGGCGTCGCGAGCGCCGGGTCGATCGGCTCGCCGACGGCGAGGCTGAGCCGGCTCATCACACCTTTGCTGATCGGCCGCGGCCAGGTTGCGTCCACCGCGCGCGAAAACACGCTGCCCCACAGCCCGCGCAGCGCCATCGGAATGACGGGCGCCGGCGTCCGCCTGACGATCTCGGCGACGCCGTGGCGAAACGGATTCAGCTCGCCGGTACGCGTCAGCTTCCCTTCGGGAAAGATACAGACGAGTTCGCCGTCCGCGAGCGCCTGCGCGCACAGGTCGTACGCACGCGCGAGCAGCGCCGCGTCCTGATGCGCGGACGCGATCGGAATCGCCTTCGCGTGCCGGAACAGCCAGCCGACGAACGGCGAGCGGAAGATCCGGTGGTCCATCACGAAGCGGATCGGCCGCGGGCTTTCGGCCATGATGACGATCGCATCGACGAAACTGACGTGGTTGCACACGAGCACCGCCGCGCCCTGCTCCGGAATCCGCTCCGCGTGCACGAGCCGGATCCGGTAGAACGTATGCACGAGCAGCCACGCGATGAAGCGCAGCAGGAACTCGGGCACGACCGAATAGATGTAGCCCGCGACGACCACATTCAGAAGCGCGGTGACGAGGAAGATCGCCGGAATACTGAAGCCCGCGGCGGTCAGGCCCATCGCCATCAGCGCCGACACGATCATGAACAGCGAGTTGAGGATGTTGTTCGCGGCGATGATGCGCGCGCGATGGCTCGGCTGACTACGACTCTGGATCAGCGCATACAGCGGCACGCTGTAAAAGCCGCCGAACATCGCGAGCAGGAACAGATCGGCGAGCACGCGCCAATGCGCTAGCCGCGCGAGAAATTCGCCAACGCTGAGCAGATGCCCCGCCGGCGGCAGCGCGTGGCTCGCGAAAAAAAGATCGATCGCGAACACGCTCATGCCGATCGAGCCGAGCGGCACGAGGCCGACTTCGATCCGCCGCTTCGAGAGCCGTTCGCACAACAGCGAGCCGATGCCGATGCCGATCGAAAACGTGGCGAGCAGCACGGTCACGACGTCGGGATCGGCGGACAGCACGTCCTTCGCGAAGTTGAAGAACGACGCGAGGAACGTCGCGCCGACGAACCACAGCCACGAAATGCCGAGCAGACCAAGAAACACCGTGCGGTTTTCGTGCGCGAGCTTCAGATTGCGCCACGTTTCGCTGACCGGGTTCCAGTTGATGCGCAACCCGGGCTGCGGCGCGGGCGTAGCCGGCACGAAGCCCGACACGGCGCGCCCGATCAGCGCGATCGCGATACACGCGCAAGCGAGCACCGCCGCGCCATGCTCGGCGAACCCCGCGCCCGCGCCGCCGACGATCGTGCCGATCAGGATCGCGACGAAGGTGCCCATCTCGACCATGCCATTGCCGCCGACCAGCTCCGCCTGCGACAGATGCTGCGGCAGATACGAGTACTTGACCGGCCCGAATACCGTCGAATGCACGCCCATCAGGAACGTGCACAGGTACAGCAACGCCGCGCCATGCAGCCAGAACCCCGCGCCGCCGACCAGCATCACCGCGATCTCGAAAGTCTTGACGAGGCGCGTGAGCAACGCTTTGTCGTACTTGTCCGCGATCTGGCCGGAAGTGGCCGAAAACAGCACGAAAGGCAGAATGAAAATCGCGGAGATCAGGAACGCCGCGGTTTTCGGGTCGACGCCCGAAAACCGCGCCGCCTGATACGTGACGAGCGACGTGAAGCCGATCTTGAACACGTTGTCGTTCATCGCGCCGAGAAACTGTGTCCAGAAGAACGGCGCGAAGCGGCGCTGGCCGAGCAGGCGGAACTGGGATTCGTGCGCTTCGTGCGCGCGAGCGGCGCGGCGGGCAGCGGGCAACGGACGATCGTTCATGAAGTCAGGAGAACGGCGCGGAAAAATGGCGATGACGCGGGCGGCACGGCCGGCAAGCGGATCGCCGCGACTCGCGCACGCGGCTCCCGCAATCCGTCCGCACCAGCTCCAGACACAAAAAAAGCGCCCGCTTGCGCGCGCGCCCTGTCGGCGGATTCGCGCTCGCGGCGACGGCCGGAGCGCGACCTTCGAGCCACGCGCATCAACGCGCCGGCTGCTGGTCCTGTCCTTCCTGCTCTTCCGGCCAGTCGCGGATATAGGCCTTCAGCATGCGGTTCTCGAACCCCTGCTCCTCGACCACCGCCTTCGCGACGTCGTAAAACGAGATGACGCCCATCAGCGTGCGGCTTTCCATGACGGGCAGATAGCGCACGTGATGCTCGAGCATCATGCGGCGCACTTCGTTGACGTCGGTTTCGGGCGTGCAGGTGAGCGGATGGTCGTCCATCACCTTGCGGATCGTCGAGGTGCCGACGCTGCCGCCGTTCTCGCTCAAGGTCAGAATGATTTCGCGAAACGTCAGCATGCCGACGAGGTCGCCGTACTCCATCACGACGAGCGAGCCGATGTCGTGCTCGGCCATGGTATTGACGGCGTCATGCAGCGTGGTATCCGGCGTGACCGTAAAAAGGGTATTGCCCTTGACTTTAAGAATGTCGCTGACTCGCATGATCTATCTCCTGATACCGCCAATCTTGCAGTGCATGAAATGTTTTTTCGATCCTATCGGAAAGGCCCATAAAAGGAAAGCGGCCCGCCAGCCAAGGCGCGGCGGGCTTCGGAGACTCGAATTCGTCTGACTTCCAGATTGCGAGCATGCCCCGCTCCCGGCACGAGCCGCAGGAACCCGCGGGAAAACCGCGCTTGAAGCGGCGCGCGCCAATGGTAGGATGGCCGCCCACCCCGATCTTTCGCGAGGCCGCTCGCGGCCCGCCGCCCACGATGTCCGCCAACCGTTTCGATACGCTTGCGCTGCACGCCGGCGCAGCCCCCGACCCTGCCACCGGCGCGCGCGCGACGCCGATCTACCAGACCACGTCGTTTTCGTTCCGCGACTCGGATCATGCCGCCGCGCTGTTCAACATGGAGCGCGCCGGCCACGTCTACTCGCGCATCTCGAATCCGACCGTCGCCGTGTTCGAGGAGCGCGTCGCCGCGCTCGAAAACGGCGCCGGCGCGATCGGCACCGCGAGCGGCCAGGCCGCGCTGCATCTGGCGATCGCGACGCTGATGGGCGCGGGTTCGCACATCGTCGCGTCGAGCGCGCTGTACGGCGGCTCGCACAATCTGCTGCATTACACGCTGCGACGCTTCGGTATCGAGACGACCTTCGTCAAGCCCGGCGACCTCGACGCGTGGCGCGCCGCGCTGCGCCCCAACACGCGCCTGCTATTCGGCGAAACGCTCGGCAATCCGGGCCTCGACGTGCTCGACATCGCCGCACTCGCACAGATCGCGCACGCGCACCGCCTGCCGTTGCTGGTCGACTCGACCTTCACGACGCCCTACCTGCTGCGCCCCTTCGAGCACGGCGCCGACCTCGTCTACCACTCGGCGACCAAGTTTCTCGGCGGCCACGGCACGACGATCGGCGGGGTGCTGGTCGACGGCGGCACGTTCGACTTCGAGGCTTCCGGCCGCTTTCCCGAATTCACCGAGCCGTACGACGGTTTCCACGGCATGGTATTCGCCGAGGAAAGCACCGTCGCGCCGTTCCTGCTGCGCGCGCGTCGGGAAGGCTTGCGCGACTTCGGCGCGTGCCTGCATCCGCAGGCCGCGTGGCAGCTGCTGCAAGGCATCGAGACACTGCCGTTGCGCATGGAGCGTCACGTCGTCAACACACGGCGCGTGGTCGAGTTTCTCGCCGGTCATGCGGCGGTCGAATCGGTCGCCTATCCCGAGTTGCCGACGCATCCCGACCACGCGCTCGCCAGGCGGCTGCTACCGCGCGGCGCGGGCGCCGTGTTCAGCTTCAACCTGCGCGGCGACCGCGCGGCCGGGCGCGCCTTCATCGAAGCGCTCACGCTCTTCTCGCACCTCGCGAACGTCGGCGACGCGCGCTCGCTGGTGATTCACCCGGCATCGACGACGCACTTCCGCATGGATGCCGCCGCGCTCGCCGCGGCCGGTATCACCGAAGGCACGATCCGTCTGTCGATCGGGCTCGAAGATCCGGATGACCTGATCGACGATCTCAAGCGCGCGCTGAAGGCCGCGCAAAAAACCGCGCAACCGGCGAGCGGCGGTCGTACCGCAACGCCGAGCAGCGCCTCGCAACAGACCGCCACTGCCGCGCCCGCCGCCACGAGCACCCCCGCCCGCCCGGAGTCCGCATGATCGTCACCGTTCAAGGCAAACCGGCCTACGCCTACAACGGCGGCAAACCCTTCGACGCGAGCCTGCCAACCGCCGTGTTCATCCACGGTGCCGAGCACGATCACAGCGTGTGGGCGCTGCAAAGCCGCTACTTCGCGCATCACGGCTTCGGCGTGCTCGCGGTCGATCTGCCGGGCCACCGACGCAGCGCCGGCCCCGCGCTCGCCAGCATCGCCGCGCTGGCCGACTGGCTCGCTGCGCTGCTCGACGCCGTGGGCGTCACGCGTGCGTTCGTCGCCGGTCACAGCATGGGCTCGCTGATCGCGCTCGACTTCGCCGGCCGCTATCCGCAGCGCGCAACGCATCTTGCGCTGCTCGCCACCGCGCTGCCGATGACGGTCTCCGACGCGCTGCTCGACGCCGCGCTCAATCGCGAGCCCGAGGCAATCGGCATGGTCAACCAGTGGTCGCATTCGACGCTCGCCGCGAAGCCCTCGTGCCCCGGCCCCGGTTTCTGGCTGCACGGCATGAACCAGCGGCTGATGGAGCACGTGTCCGCCAGCGGCGAGCCGCATCTGTTCCACACCGACTTCACCGCCTGCCATACCTATGCGGACGGCCACGCTCGTGCGGCGCAGGTGCGTTGCGCCACGCGCCTGATCGTTGGCCGGCGCGATGCGATGACGCCGCCGCGCGCGGCGAAAGCACTTGCCGATGCGCTCGCGCAGGCGGGCACGCCAGTCGACACCGTCACGCTCGATGCGGGCCACGCGTTGATGACCGAGCAACCCGACGCGACGCTCGATGCGCTGTACGGCTTCGCTTCGCGGCCGCCGCACGAAGCGCGCTGATGGGGCGCGCGATGGCCGCTCGCCGCGCGCCTCGGTGCTCCGCGGGCGGCCGTCGGGAATGCCGTTGCGAATCGCCACCGAATCACTACCGAACGACCACGATACCCACGCCGAACCCGCCGCGCCATCTGCCGAATGGCCAGGTTGCGCCAGGCAGGCGATCGCCGGAGAATGATTGAAGCTGTCTTTCTCAGCCTCCGGAGGCCGTCATGGCTCATACAGCACATACCGATCACTTCGCGAACTTCGCGGAGTTTTATCCGTACTACCTGAGCGAGCATCGCAATCTCGTGTCGCGGCGGCTGCATTTCGTCGGCTCGCTCGGCGTCATTGGCTGCCTCGCGATGGCGCTCGCCACCGGCGACTGGCTATGGTTGCCGGCGGCCGTGGTGTGCGGCTACGGCTTCGCGTGGGTCGGCCATTTCTTCTTCGAAAAGAACCGGCCTGCCACCTTCCGTCATCCGTTTTACAGCCTGATGGGCGACTGGGTGATGTTCAAGGACGTCTGCGTGGGGAAGATTTCGTTGTAGTTTTATCGGGGCGGCTCGAAGTCTGGCCGCCCTATCACGCTGCCTGGTGCGGCATCGAAGCCGCCGCGCGCTCGCCATCGCCGGGTCGTGCCGCCCGTGCCGCCGCGCGCGAGGCGAGCAACGCGGCGAGCGTCACCTTCAGCTGGTCGTTGTCGAGCGCGGCGAGCAGCATGCCGCCGTCCACGCGTGTGGAGTCGAGTTCGAGCTGATACGTAAGCTCCGCGCGGTCGATCACGAACAGGTCGTACAGCCGCTGCACGGTCACCTGCGCCGGGTTCGCGAGGAGCACGAAGTGCGGGCCGGTATGGTCCTCCTCCAGCCGCGCGATCCACTCGATCTCCTCGAGACGCTGCAACAGCATCAGCGTCGTATCCTTGTCGCGGCGAAGCATCCGGGCAAGCTCGGGCATCGTGTAGCCGCGTCTGCCGCCCTCACGCGCCTCGCACAGCCGCGCGAGCAATTCGAGCGAATCGAACAGATTGCTGCCATCGAACACAGGGCGGTGAAACTGACCGATGCGAATCGCCGGCAACGCCGATGCGATCATCGCGCCGGTCAGCGTGATGAACCAGCACAGGTACATCCACAACAGGAACAGCGGCACCGCGGCGAACGCGCCGTACACCGCCGTATAGGTCGGAATACGGCGCACGTAGTAGCCGAAGCCGCGCTTGGCGAGCTCGAACGCGACCGCGGCGATCACGCCGCCGACCACCGCGTCGCGCCATTCGACACGGCAGTTCGGCAGATAAACGTAAAGGATCGTGAACGCGAGCATCGTGAACGGCAGCGAGGCGCTCGCGAGCGCCCATTCGATCAGCGGTGTGATGCGCTGCGCGGCGCTAAACGACATCGATTGCGTGAACACATACGACGAGATGGACAGGCTCACGCCGATCAGGATCGGACCGAGCGTGATGATCGCCCAGTACACGAGAATGCGCTGCGCGACGGGCCGCGCCTTGCGCACGCGCCAGATCACATTGAACGCGGACTCGACGGTCATCATCGTCATCACCGCGGTGACGAACAGGATGATCATGCCGATCGTGGTCAGCCCTTTGGCCTTCGATGCGAACTGGTTCAGATACTTGAAGATCTGATCGTTCAGTTGCGCGGGCATCAGGTGGTCGGCAAGAAAAAACTGCAGCGACGCCTGGAACGAGCTGAAGATCGGAAACGCGGTGAACAGCGCAAACGCGACGGTGGCGAGCGGCACGAGCGCGAGCATCGTCGTGAACGTCAGGCTGCCCGCGACCTGCGGAATCCGGTCCTCGCCGATGCGTTGCGCCGCGAATTGCGCGAGCCGTTTGAGCGTGTCGAGATCGAAACGCATCCTAACCAACAAACCTGCCTCCTTGCTTGCTGAACCGTCAGACCGGGACTGCGGGAACTCCGCGCGGCGTTTGGCCGAAGCTGCTGGCCGAACGGCTATGAGCGGCCTGTGCAACTGACCGAACCCCTATAATACCCGTTCAATGATGAGGCCTATGAAAGACATTCTCGTGCTTTATTACAGCCGTCACGGCGCCACCCGCGAGCTCGCGCTGGCGATCGCGCACGGCGTCGACAGCGTCCCCGGCATGCAGGCGCGCGTGCGCACCGTGCCGGCGGTTTCCACGGTTTGCGAGGCGAGCGAGCCGGACATTCCCACCGAAGGACCACCGTACGTCGAGCTGCGCGACCTCGAAGAATGCGCGGGCCTCGCGCTCGGTTCGCCGACCCGCTTCGGCAACATGGCGGCCGCGCTCAAATACTTTCTCGACGGCACCACGCCGCAGTGGCTATCCGGTGCACTGTCGGGCAAGCCGGCCTGCGTGTTCACGTCGACCGGCAGCCTGCACGGCGGCCAGGAATCCACGCTGCTGTCGATGATGCTGCCGCTGCTCCATCACGGCATGCTGATCGTCGGCATTCCATACACGGAGAGCGCGCTGTCTACCACGCAGACCGGCGGCACGCCGTACGGCGCCTCGCATTACGCGCGCGCGGGCACGACCGGCCATGGCATCTCCGCCGACGAACGGACGCTGGCGATTGCGCTTGGTGCGCGCGTTGGACGCACGGCGGCGTCGATGTCCGAAAGGCCGTGAGCGTAAAGCCGTGAACGAACCGGATCCGCAACCCACCGAACGCGACGACGCCCGTCGTGACGCGGGTGGCGCTGAACTCGCGGCCACGAATTCCGGGGGCCACGCGAACGCGGCGCCCGCAAGCCTCGCGGCCAACGCCTCGGCATCTACGACCGTCGTGCCCGTGCAACCCAAAGCTGCCGCCGCGCTCGTCGCCGCTTTCACACTGGTCTCGATGATCGTGCTTGCCGTCGCATGGGAATGGTGGCTCGCGCCGTTGCGCTCTGGCGGCTCGCTGCTCGTGCTGAAAGCGTTGCCGCTACTCTGCGCGTTGCCGGGCGTGTGGCGACGTCGGCTTTACACGATGCAATGGGCGTCGATGCTGATCCTGCTGTATTTCGCCGAAGGCGTCGTGCGTGGCTGGAGCGATCATGGCTTGAGCGCGCGGCTCGGCTGGCTTCAAGCGGCGCTCGCCATGATCTTCTTCACCTGCGCACTCGCGTATGTCGGACCGTTCAAGCGCGCGGCGAAACGAGCCGCGAAGCAGGCCGCAAAGCAAGCCGCCAGCGAACCGATCCCGCCCGCCTGAGGCCCAAGCCCCAACACCGTCAACCGATCCACATGACCCACACCGCTTTTCTCGCCGCCTGCCGCGACGCCATCGGCGCGACTCACGTACTGACCGATCCGCACGACACCGCTCCCTTTCTGACCGACTGGCGCCGCCGCTACACCGGCGCGGCCTGCGCGGTGCTGTGCCCGGCCACGTCCGCGCAAGCCGCCGCGCTCGTCAGGCTCGCGGTCGAACATCGCGTCGCGCTGGTGCCGCAGGGCGGCAACACCGGCCTCGCGGGCGGCGCGACACCCGACGCGAGCGGCGCGCAGGCGGTCATCAGCCTGCGCCGCCTGAATCGCGTGCGCGACATCGATCCGCACAACAACACGATCACGGTCGAAGCCGGCGTGATCCTCGCCGACGTGCAGAAGCACGCCGAAGCGGCCGGACGTCTGTTTGCGCTGAGCCTCGCCGCCGAAGGCAGCTGCACGATCGGCGGCAATCTGTCGACCAATGCGGGCGGCACCGGCGTGCTGCGCTATGGCAACTCGCGCGAGCTATGCCTCGGCCTCGAAGTGGTGACGCCGCAAGGCGAACTGTGGGACGGCCTGCGCGGGCTGCGCAAGGACAACACCGGCTACGATCTGCGCGACCTGTTCATCGGCGCGGAAGGCACGCTGGGCCTGATCACCGCGGCGGTGCTCAAGCTGCATCCGCAGCCGGCCGCGCGCGTCACCGCGCTCGCCGCGCTCGCGTCGCCGCATGCGGCGCTCGATTTTCTCGCGCTCACGCAACGCGTCGCCGGGCCGCTCCTGACCGGCTTCGAACTGATGTCGGATTTCTGCCTGCGCCTCGTCGGCCGGCACTTCGAGCAGATGCGTTACCCGTTCGCCGAACCGCATGCGCAGGTCGTGCTGCTCGAACTGTCGGACAGCGAAAGCGAAGTGCACGCGCGCACGCTGTTTGAGGGGCTGATGGAAACCGCGCTCGAACAAGGTCTCGTGGAAGACGCCGTGGTGGCGGAAAACCTCGCGCAGTCTCGCGCGTTCTGGAATCTGCGCGAGCACATTCCGCTCGCCCAGGCCGAGGAGGGCCTGAACATCAAGCACGACATCGCGGTGCCGATTTCACGCATCGGCCACTTCATCGAAGCGACCGATGCGGCAATCGCGCAAGCCGCGCCGGGCGCGCGCATGGTCACGTTCGGCCATCTCGGCGACGGCAATCTGCACTACAACGTGCAGGCGCCCGAGGGCGTCGATGCGAAGGCGTTTCTGCGGCAGTACCAGAGCCCGATCAACCGGATCGTCTACGACAGCGTCGATGCGCATCGCGGCAGCATCAGCGCGGAACACGGACTCGGCCAGTTGAAGATCGACGAAGCCGCCCGCTACAAGCAGGACGTCGAGGTGCGGATGATGCGCGCGATCAAGCAGGCGCTCGATCCGCTGAACCTGATGAATCCGGGCAAGGTGCTACGCTAATATCTGAAGCCTGCGCGATCCGGCGCGCAGGCGTTTTGCAGGAGTCGCGTCCGTGAAGATTCGCGTGCTGTCCGATCTGCATCTGGAAAACGACGAGCCTGAACTGATCCCGCATGCGCAGGCGGATCTCGTGGTGCTGGCGGGCGACATCCACAATCATGCGGCCGGCCCGCGCTGGGCAGCGCAGGCGTTCGACGACGCGGTGCCGGTCGTCTACGTGCCGGGCAATCACGAGTACTACGACGGTGAATTCGGCGCGCTGGAGAGCGCGATGCTCGACGCGGCCGCGCAGGTCGACAACGTGCATCTGCTGAACAACGCCGCGCTGGTCGACAGCCAGGGCCGCTGGCGCGTGCTCGGCACGACGTTGTGGACCGACTTCGCGCTGTACGGCGCGACGCCGGATGCAATCGAGGAATCGATCGTCGCCGCGCGCCGGGTCATGCTCGACTATCGCGGGCTGATCCAGATGAACTGGCCGCACGACCCGAGCGACGCCGCGCGCGACTTCACGCCCGCCGATTCGCTCGCGCTGCACCAGCATGCGCGCGTGTGGCTCGAAAGCGAGCTTGCCAAACCGTTCGCCGGCCAAACGATCGTGGTCACGCATCACGCGCCGCATCGGCGGAGCCTGGCCGGGCGTTTTGCCGAAGACCGCGTGTCGGCGGGCTTCGTCAACCATCTGCCCGAGCTCGTGCGCGCGCCTGTCGCGTTGTGGATACATGGCCACACGCATACGTCGTTCGACTACGTGGTGGACGGCACGCGCGTCGTGTGCAATCCGCGCGGCTATTTCGACCGGCGCACGCGCCAGTGGGAAAATCCGCTGTTTGCGTGGGACAAGGTCGTCGAGATCTAGCGGGTTAGCGGGCCTCTTGCATCAGATCAACCCGCCGCCGCTCACCGCTCGCGCCGCGGCGCATCCTGTGACTCGACCTCGACCGGCACGAGCTGCGGCTGCTGTTCGCGCATGCGGCGCAGCAGATCGCGCGAGGCGGCGACGCCGATCAGTCCAAACATGACGGCCAAGCCGATCATCAGGTGCGTATCCATGGATGTGTCGTCCTTCAGTGGTTGCGAGGCGCCGAACGGCGGCGAATCCAGCGCGTCCGGCCAGAGCGGCGACGCGTGAACGACACGTTAACAAATCGGCTGCGCGGCAGAAGTAAAGAAATGTTGCGGCGCGGCGCATGTGTAACAGGCTGTCACGCCGCGTGCCCACTCCGCGTGCCGCACTCCGCGTGCCGCTCGAACGTCAATGCATGACGAGCAGATCGGTCAGGTCCGCGCGAACTGCCGCAACTCCTCCTGATCCGCCGCCAGCGTCGAAGGCAACTCGTCGCGCAGGAATTCGACCCACGTGCGGATCTTCGCATCGAGATACTGCCGCGACGGATACAGCGCATACAGATTCATCTGCTGCGACGTGTACCCGGGCATCAGCCACACCAGTTCGCCGCTGCGCAAACGGCTGATCGCCGAGTAGATCGGAATCAGCGCTACGCCCATGCCCTGGGCGACGGCCACGACCATCGCCTCGGCCACGTTCACCTGAAACGTCGCCGCGCCGAGCGAGACGACTTCCTCGCCGTTCGGGCCGTCGAAGGTCCATTTGTCCGGCGGATTCACCGGCGTCACCATCTGCAGGCAGGCGTGCTGCGCGAGGTCCGCAGGCGTTTGCGGCACGCCGCGCCGTTCGAGGTACGCCGGCGACGCGCACGCAATGCTGAACGCGCTGCCAAGGCGCTGCGACACGAGCCCCGAATCCGGCAGGCCGGTCGCGAGCGTCAGCGACACGTCGAAGCCTTCGTCGAGCAGATCGGGCATGCGCTGCGCGAGCGTCAATTCGATATGCACGTCCGGGTAGCGCTGCTGGTAACGGCCTACGGCCGGCACCACGTAGTGCTGGCCGAAGCTCGTCATCGCGTGAACCTTCAGCTTGCCGGACGGACGCGCGTGCGCGTCGCTCGCCTCGGCCTCCGCCTGATCCACGTACGCGAGAATCTGCTCGCAGCGCTGCAGATAGCGCTCGCCAGCTTCGGTCAGCGCGATGCGGCGCGTGGTCCGGTTCAAAAGCCGCGTGCGCAGATGCGCTTCCAGATCGGAAACCGCGCGCGACGCGTAGGCCGTCGTCGTATTCAGATGCTGCGCGGCGCCCGTGAAGCTGCCCGCTTCGACGACGCGGACGAAAACGCGCATGTTTTGAAGCGTGTCCATACCTATCCTCAGAAATCGGCAGCGATTGTTACACGATCAGCAATGGCGATTGTCTCATGTCTGGTAAAAATGCCTTGCATCCTTACCGGTTATTCCGCAATCGATCAAAAAATATAATTGCGCACAAGCTTCTATAGTCAAATTTGGAGGAAACCGTGCAGTCTCCGGTACCCAAAGGGATCGCCGCGGCCGCGGTTCTTACGATCCTATTAACAATCGCCGGATGCGCAAGTACCGGAGGCGTCGCGCCGCAAACGCACACGATCAATCCTGCGTCGCTCGATGCGGGCAACGCAATCCGCGCCGCCAACGCCGATGCGCAGTGGCCCGCCGCCGACTGGTGGCGCGCCTATGACGATCCGCAGCTGGACCGGTGGATCGCGGACGCGCAAGCCGGCAATCCCAGTCTCGCGGTCGCCCAGGCGCGCGTGCGTGAGGCGGCGTCGATGGCCGGCGTCGCGCGCGCGGCGCTCGCGCCGCAAGTCAACGGCAGCCTGTCGATCCAGCGCCAGCAGTGGGCCGACAACGTGTTCTACGGTCCGGGGCCGCTCGCCGGCGAGCAGTCGTGGAACAACACCGGCACGCTCGGCCTCGCCTATCACCTCGATTTCTGGGGCAAGGACAAGAACGCCGCCGAGCGCGCGCTCGACCTCGCGCACGCCAGCGCCGCCGACGCGCGCGCCGCGCAGCTCGAACTGCAGGCGAACGTCGTGCGCACCTATATCGAGATGTCGCTGAACTACGCGTTGCTCGACATCGCGAAGGCCACGCTGCAGCAACAGCAGCAGATCGTCGACCTCGCGAACCGGCGCCTGAAGGGCGGCATCGGCACGCAGCTCGAAGTGAGCCAGGCCGAGACGCCGATGCCCGAGTACGAGCGCCAGATCGACGCGATCGAGGAGAAGATCGCGCTCGGCCGCAATCAGTTGGCCGCGCTCGCGGGCAAGGGTCCGGGCGCCGGCGACGCGATCCAGCGCCCGGCGCTGTCGCTCGCCGCGCCCGCTGGTCTGCCGGCCGCGCTGCCCGCGGATCTGATCGGCCACCGGCCGGACGTGGTCGCGGCACGCTGGACGGTCGCCGCGCAGGCGCGCGGCATCGACGTCGCCAAGGCCGGGTTCTATCCGGACATCAACCTGCTCGCGTCGATCGGCGGCTATGCGGCGATGGGGCCGCTGTTCCAGTTCCTGAAGAGTCCGTCGCATAGCTGGAGCGTGGGTCCCGCGCTGACGCTGCCGATCTTCGACGGCGGCCGGCTGCGCTCGCAGCTCGGCGCGGCGTCGGCGGGCTACGACGAGGCCATCGAGCGCTACAACCAGTCGATCGTGGGCGCGCTGAAGGACATCTCCGACCAGGTGATCCGCATCCGTTCGCTGACCACCCAGGCCGACGACGCCGACCGCTCGGTCGCCGCCGCGCGCAGGAACTACGAGCTGTCGCGCGAAGGCTACCGGCGCGGCTTGACCGACTATCTGAACGTGCTGGTCGCGCAAAACCAGTTGCTGCGCGCGCAGGAAGGTGTCGCCAAAGTGCAGGCCGAGCGGCTCGGCGCGCATGCGTCGTTGATGACGGCGCTCGGCGGCGGTCTCGACGATCCGGCCAACGGTCCGCGGGATAACGAAACGTTGCCGGCGCATGGCAAGGGCAGCGGCGAGAGCAAGAGCGGCGCGGCGAGTAGCGACACGGCAACAGCGGATGCCAACGCCAAGACCAACGCAGCCATCACCGCCACCACCGCCTCGCGCGCCCCGAACACGCGCGCGTCCGAGTAAGGAAGGCCATGTCCTCCTCGCCCTCCCCGTCGAGCGCGCGCCCCGCCTCGTTCGCCGCGCTCTACGAAGCCGCCGCCCACTGGGCGCGCACCGACGGCCTCGTATGGATCTATCTGTTCAAGTCGCTCGCCGCGTGCTTCCTCGCGCTCGGCATCGCGATGAAGCTCGATCTGCCGCAGCCGCGCACCGCGATGACCACCGTGTTCATCGTGATGCAGCCGCAAAGCGGCGCAGTGTTCGCGAAGAGCTTCTATCGGATCTGCGGCACGCTGGTCGGTCTCGTCGTGATGCTCGCGCTGATCGGACTGTTTGCGCAGCAGCCGGAGCTGTTCCTCGTCACGACCGCGATCTGGGTCGGCATCTGCACCGCCGGCGCCGCGCGCAATCGCAACTTCCGTTCGTACGGCTTCGTGCTGGCGGGCTACACGGCCGCGCTGATCGGCATCCCCGCTTCGCAGCATCCGGACGGCGCGTTCCTGAGCGCGCTCACGCGGGTCGCGGAAGTGGTGATCGGGATCATCTGCGCGGGCGCGGTCAGCGGCCTCGTGTTTCCGCAGTTCGCCGGCCTGCAGATGCGCAGCACCGTGCGTGCGCGCTTCTCGGCGTTCGTCGAGTACGTGTCGGCGTCGCTTGCCGGGCGCAACGACCGCGCCCAGATCGAGGCGACCAATGCGCGCTTCGTCGCCGACATCGTCGGCTTCGAGGCCGCGCGCAGCATCGCCGTGTTCGAAGGCCCCGATTCGCGGATGCGCGGCGGGCGCCTCGCGCGTCTGAACAGCGAGTTCATGACCGCGTCGACGCGCTTTCACGCGCTGCATCAGCTGATGAACCGTCTGCGCGACAGCGGCACGCACGGCGCGGCGATCGCGATCGCCGCGCTCGAACCGTACTTCAAGGAGATCGCGCCGTTGCTCGCGAAGTCGGGCGAGCCGGTGCTGAGCGCGGCCGACGCCGCGCACGCCGCGGCCCAGCTCGACACCTACAGGAGCGAGTTGCCCAAACGCGTGCGCGCGACGCGCGACGAGCTCGAAACGCACCCCGACGCGCCGTTGCTCGATTTCGACACGGGCGCCGAGCTGCTGTACCGCTTCATCGACGACCTGCATGCGTACGCGGCGACCTACGCGTCGCTCGCCGTCGACAAGCACGCGCGCGAACGCTGGATCGAGCGCTACGAGCCGAAAACCAACGCGATCGCGGCCGGCGTCGCGGGCCTGCGCGCGGCCATCGTGATGATGGTGCTCGGGGCGTTCTGGATCGCCACCGCGTGGCCGAGCGGCTCGACGTTGACGCTGGTCGCAGCGGCCGTGTGCGCGCTCGCGTCGGCGTCGCCGGATCCGAAGCGCACCGCGTTCAAGATGGCCGGCGGCACGGTGCTCGCGACGCTGATGGGCATGATCGCGGTGTTCGGCGTGTATCCGCACATCGACGGCTTCGTGATGCTGTGCGTCGCGCTCACGCCGTTCCTGCTGCTCGGCGTGTTGATGACCACGCGTGCGACGCTCGCGGGCTACGGCGTCGGCTACTGCATCTTCTTCTGCTTCCTCGCCGGCCCCGACAACGTGATTCACTACGACCCGAGCGCGTTCATGAACGACGCGCTCGCGCTGGTGCTGTCGATGCTGGTGTCGTCGATCGCGTTCGCGGTGCTGCTGCCGCCGTCGACGCCGTGGCTGCGCAACCGCCTGCTCGTCGACCTGCGCCGCCAGGTGGTGCTGGCCGGCCGCGCGGGTCTGGCACGCGTGCGCTCGCGCTTCGAAAGCGGCGCACGCGATCTGATGTTCCAGATCAACGCGCTGTCGCAGAACGAGCCCGAAACGAAGCGCGACACGCTGCGCTGGCTGTTTTCGGTGTTGGAGGTCGGCAACGCGGTGATCGACCTGCGCCGCGAAATCGCGACGCTGCCCAACGAGCCGCGCTACCACCAAGCGGCACCGTGGCGCGTCGCGCTGCGCGCGCTGCGCGATGCGCTCGCGGCGCTGTTCGAGCGGCCGCGGCAGCAGCACTTCGCGCGCGCGCTCGCGGCGACCGCCGATGCGATCGCGCAAGTGCAGCAGCTGATGGCCGGCTTCACGCCATCGCGTGAAGAACGCCATCAGCTGTTGCGCATCCTCAGTCAACTGCATTTCATCCGTACCGCGCTGCTCGATCCGCAGTCGCCGCTTGCCTCGGCGATCGGCGCGCGCGCGGACGCATCAGAAGAAGAAGGAGTTCCTCATGCCGCGTGATATCGCCGTGCTCGATGCCTATGTGCCGGCCATTGTGCTGCTGTTCATCGCGGGCGCCGCGCTGACCTGGCTCGTCGATCGCGTGATCGCCTATACGGGCCTCTATCGCGTGGTGTGGCACCCCTCCCTGTTCCGGGCCAGCTTGCTCGTGTCCGTGTGCGGCCTTCTCGGCCTCGCCGTTTATCGTTGATCAGAGTCGAAACATGACCATCCGAAATCTTGTGGGCTTCATCGCGACAGCCGTCATTTTCATCGTCGCGATCGTGATTGGCCGCGTGCTGTGGGTCCATTACATGGACGAACCGTGGACCCGCGACGGCCGCGTGCGCGCCGAGATCGTCAACGTCGCGCCGGACGTGTCGGGCGCGATCGTCGATCTGCCGGTCAAGGACAACCAGTTCGTGAAGAAGGGCGACCTGCTGATGCAGATCGATCCGTCGCATTACCAGATCGCGGTCGAGCAGGCGCAGGCCGCCGTTGCCGCGCGCAAGGCCGAATTGCAGATGAAGCGCGACGACGCGCAACGGCGTGCCGACATGGATTCGCAGGTGGTGTCGAAGGAAAGCCGCGAAAACGCGACGCATACCGCGTCCGCCGCCGATGCCGCCTATCAGCAGGCGCTCGCCGCGCTCGACGCCGCGAAGCTGAACCTCGAGCGCACGCGCGTCGTGTCGCCGGTCGACGGCTACGTGACGAACCTGTCCGTGTTCCGCGGCGACTATGCGAGCGCCGGCGCCGCGAAGCTCGCGATCGTCGACAGTCACTCGTTCTGGGTGTATGGCTACTTCGAGGAAACCAAGCTGCCGCACGTGCGCGTCGGCGATCAGGCCGAAGTGCGGCTGATGAGCGGCGGCACGCTGCAAGGCCACGTGGAGAGCATCTCGCGCGGCATCTACGACCGCGACAATCCGCAAAGCCACGAGCTGCTCGCGGACGTGAATCCGACCTTCAACTGGGTGCGCCTCGCGCAGCGCGTGCCGGTGCGCGTGCGGATCGACTCGGTGCCGCCCGACGTGATGCTGGCGGCGGGCACGACCTGCACGGTGGTGGTGCGGCCGGGGACGGGCTCCGGCTCCTCGGCGGCCAACGCGAGCTGACGCCCGCGCCGCCTTTTATAGCCTGAACTGCCCCACCATCGCCTTCAGCCCGCGCGCCTGATCGTCGAGCGAGCGGGCCGCGGCGGTGGCCTCCTCCACCAGCGCGGCGTTCTGCTGCGTGCCCGAGTCCATCTGCGTGACCGCGAGACTGATCGCCTCGATACCGGCGCTCTGCTCGGACGACGCCGCCGAAATCTCGCCCATGATGTCGGTCACGCGCTTCACGGCCTTGACGACTTCGTCCATCGTCTGACCGGCGTCAGCGGCGAGCGTCGAGCCGTTGCCGACGCGCTCGACCGAAGTCTGGATCAAGCCCTTGATCTCCTTCGCGGCCGCCGCGCTGCGCTGCGCGAGATTGCGCACTTCCGCCGCGACGACCGAAAAGCCGCGCCCCTCCTCGCCCGCGCGCGCCGCCTCGACGGCCGCGTTCAACGCGAGGATGTTGGTCTGAAACGCGATCCCCTCGATCACGCCGATGATGTCGCCGATGCTGCGCGCGCTGTCGTTGATGTCGTTCATCGTCGCGACCACGCGGCTCACGACCGCGCCGCCCTGCTCGGCGATCGCCGACGCGTTGTTCGCGAGCGTGCTCGCCTGCTTTGCGTTGTCGGCGTTCTGACGCACCATCGAGGTCAGTTGCTCCATGCTGCTCGCGGTGCGCTCGAGCGCAAGCGCCTGCTGCTCGGTACGCTGCGACAGATCGAGGTTGCCCATCGAAATCTGCGCGGACGCGGTCGCGATCGCATCGGCGCTCGACGCGATGTCGGCAACCGTAGTCGCGAGTCCGCTTTGCATGTCGGACAGCGCGAACAGCATGCTCGCACGGTCCTTGCCGCCGAGCGCGATGCGATTCGACAGATCGCCCGCGGCGATGCGGCGCGCGATCTCCTTCGCGTACGCGGGCTCGCCGCCGAGCTGCGCGGTGAGCCGCCGCACGACCCACGCGGCGATGCCGACCGCGAGCACGATCAGTGAGAGCGTCATCGCCGCGATCATCACGAACGACGAGTGATAGATGAAACCGGACGCGTCGATCGTCGCCTTCGCGGCGGTGCCGCGCTGCGCGACGAGTTCGTCGACGAGCTTTTCGAGCTTGCCGGTTTCGACGAGCAGCGACACGTCCTGCGTGCCGACCTGCCAGTTCATCTGCGACAGATCGAGCGGCTGCGCTTTCACGAGCGTGACGAAGTCGCGCAGGTGACCGCTCCATGCCGCGACCGCCGCGGTGAACGCCTTCTGCGCGCCGACCGCCTTCGCGTCCGACTTATCGACGTACTGCTGGAGCGTGCCCAGCTGCTCGTTGAGACCCGCGAGGCCGCGCTCGATGTCGGCCCCGAGTTCGTCGCGCTCCTTCGCGGTGGTCGCGGTCAGCAGCATCTTTTGCGCGCGGCTCGCGCGCAGCATGTGGCCGCGCGCTTCCTCGGCGGCGCGGCTCGCGACGTGACCCTGGTCGTAGATCGATTGCGCGGACGCGTTCAGCCGGCCGATCTGCAGCAGCGAAAACACGCCGATCAGCAGCGTGCCGGCGAGCAGAATCGCAAACGCGATCCGCAGCGTCGCCTTGACCGACAGGCCGTTGAACTTCGTTGCCGCTGCGCTGCGTGCCACTGCTTTCATCATCCCCGTCCCCACATGTCGACGCGCCGGACAGTCGGTTCCGGCATCACCACTTATCTCTCCGGGTCTACGGCAGCGCGCCCCGCGATCTTGAATTTCGCTTGTGCAGGCCGGGGCGGGTCGTGCGCCGCTTGCCGTTCCCGGTTCCATGTTCGACGCGCTGCTTCGTGAGCCGCGCAATCGCGAGCGCTTTATACCGTGGCCAAAAACTCGCCAAAAAAAGTTTCTTCAGGCAAAGAGCTGACGATTCGTCCTTTCACCGCCGAATGAAAAGTCATCCGCCCCCCTGTCCGATTCGCGACAAAACTTGTCCTTACAATTCGCTCCGGCCACATTAAACTTCGGCTAAATATTCAAAACGCCGGTTGCCGCGACGAAACGCCGCAGTGCTTCGCGGAACGCGCCTACGAGGCGTGCTGCCCGCACCGGTTTTCGGTGCCGATCTTTCATTCCACCGTTTTCCCGATCTTTTTTTCTAGCGTATGGAAACGAGCCTCGATAAAAGCGCCCTTGCCGGCGCATCCGCCACGGGGGCGAGCGCGTCCCCGGCCGCCGCTGCGCCGGCGGCCGCCAAGGTCCAGCGCACGGTGTATTCCGTGCTCGGTGCGATCAGCTTTTCGCACCTGCTCAACGACATGATCCAGTCGCTGATCCTCGCCATCTACCCGATGTTCAAGGACAACTTCTCGTTGTCGTTCGGGCAGATCGGTCTGATCACGCTGACCTACCAGGTCACCGCGTCGCTGCTGCAGCCGCTTGTCGGCAGCTATACCGACAAACATCCGAAGCCGTACTCGCTGCCGGTCGGCATGGGCTTCACGCTGACCGGGCTGCTGCTGATGTCGGTCGCGCCGAACTTCGGCGTGCTGCTGGTCGCTGCGGCGCTGGTCGGCTGCGGATCGTCGGTGTTCCATCCGGAGTCGTCGCGAGTCGCGCGGATGGCCTCGGGTGGCCGTCACGGGCTCGCGCAGTCGTTGTTCCAGGTCGGCGGCAATGCGGGTTCGTCGCTCGGGCCGCTGCTCGCCGCGCTGATCGTGATCCCGCACGGGCAACGCAGCATCGCGTGGTTCTCGGCGGCGGCGCTCGTCGCGATCGTCGTGCTCACGCAGATCGGCCGCTGGTACAAGCGTCATCCGTCGGTCAGGAAGGCGCGCGGCCAGGGCGCGCATGTGACGCTGCCGCGTAACAAGATCATCCTGGCGATGAGCGTGCTGGTGTTGCTGGTGTTCTCCAAGTACTTCTATCTCGCCAGCATCAATAGCTATTTCACGTTCTATCTGATCGACAGGTTCCATCTGTCGGTGCAGGCCGCGCAGATCCATCTGTTCGTGTTCCTCGCGGCGGTCGCGGCGGGTACGGTGATCGGCGGGCCGATCGGCGACAGGATCGGGCGCAAGTACGTGATCTGGGTGTCGATTCTTGGCGTCGCGCCTTTTACGCTGCTGTTGCCGTATGCGAATCTGTTCTGGACTGGTGTGCTGACGGTTGTTATTGGGGTGGTGCTCGCCTCGGCGTTCTCGGCGATTCTTGTTTATGCGCAGGAGTTGATCCCTGGGAAGGTTGGGATGGTGGCTGGGTTGTTCTTTGGATTTGCCTTTGGGCTTGGGGGGGTGGGCGCCGCCGTGCTTGGGGAACTCGCTGATGCTACCAGTCTTGCGTTTGTTTATAAGGTTTGTTCGTTTTTGCCGTTGATTGGGGTGCTGACTGTTTTGTTGCCGGATGTTGAGGGGAAGCGGGTTAAAGGGTGAGCGCGTGCCGCGGGGTTGGGGCTTTTTCCTTATCGTGTGGTGTTGGCCTTTCCTTGCTGGCTTGTCGGTTTATTAGCGTTGCCCCCTGTGCGGGGCGGGGCTTTTTTCGTTGTTCTGGCTTTGTTGGCCTTTCCTTGTTGTCTTGTCGGTCTATTAGCGTTGCCCCTGTGCGGGGCGGGGCTTTTTTCGTTGTTCTGGCCTTGTTGGCCTTTCCTTGCTGACTTATCGGTCTATTAGCGTTGCCCCTGTGCGGGGCGGCACCTACTTTCTTTGCTGCTGCAAAGAAAGTAGGCAAAGAAGACAGCTCAAACCGCCAACTCCTAAGCGGGTTCCTCGGTCTGCATGAGGTAGTGGTGCATCTGGAATCCGTGCTCCCGCACATTCCGCGCTAGTGACAAGGCGGTCATTCTTCCGGCGGCGCTACGCGCGCCGAAACCCCGTTCAAAAACCACTGGTTGTTTCGGCGCATCGCCGAGGCACAGCCGAGGGCCCCCGCTGCGCGGGCAAAGCCGTTGGTTTCCCTGGCAGACCCGTCCGCGACGCACGTAGTGCGGAGTGGGAGGGATGACGGCTTTGTCACGAACGGCGGAATGTGCGGGGGCACGGATTCCAGATGCACCACTACCCCTTCCAAGCCAGGGGACCCGCTTAAGAGTTTGCGGTTTTAGCTGTCTTCTTTGCCTACTTTCTTTGCAGCAGCAAAGAAAGTAGGTGCCGCCCCGCACAGGGGCAACGCCAATAGACCGATAAGTCAGCAAGGAAAGGCCAACACCGCAAAGAACACCACCCTCGCCTTAGCCCCGCATCCGCCTCCACAGCAAAAAACCCACCGCAATGACGATAACCGCAACACCGTCGACAACAGCCAGCACCGGCAAAGGATCGCTCCACTTGTCCATGTTCGTCGTGCGCGAATAATAGGGCTCGCCGCTTCCATACGCTTCGTCCAGGTTAATCACGTTAAACGCAGCAACCGCAACGACAAGGGCAAGCAGAACTACGCCAGCGAGAAAACGGGCGATGCTGGACTTGCGCATGTCAGTACCTGACCGTTAATGGAATGTAGCAATCTGGCGACGGCGTAGCCCCCTCCTTCAGGTCGCGCAGGCTGGAACGCCCGCTCTACCACGCTCATAAGCGTATCGATTGAACATGCAAGCCTCACCATCCTGGGGGAAAACGACCTGTCACGTTGATCGCCTCTACCTTACCTGGCGGTGCAGAAACAACAAATGGGCGACGGATGAAAATGACGAACAACGACTTTCTTCTGTTGCCCTTCGCCCTTACGGCGAACCCGCTTGCCCCCCCTCCCGCCCGTGGTTATGCTTGTGCGCATAACCAGCGCCGCACCGGGCGCGCAATTTGCGATTCCGTTTCATCCAACCCCGTCCATTCCCGCCGCACGAGGATCGCCGCCGATGACCCGCTACCGCGATTTCCACCGCCGCTCGATCGACCACCCCGAAGCCTTCTGGCGCGAAGAAGCCCGGCGCATTCACTGGCACACGACATTCGGCACCGTGCTCGACCGCTCGAAGCCGCCGTTCGCGCGCTGGTTCGTCGGCGGTCGCACGAACCTCTGCCATAACGCGGTCGACCGGCATCTGGCCGAACGCGCGCAGCAGAACGCGCTCGTTTACGTATCGACCGAAACCGGCATCGAGCGGCACTACACGTATGCCGATCTGTACGCCGAAATCAACCGGATGGCCGCCGTCATGCGCTCGCTCGGCGTGAAGCGCGGCGATGTCGTGCTGATCTATCTGCCGATGATCCCCGAGGCGCTGTTCGCGATGCTCGCCTGCGCGCGGCTCGGCGCGATCCACTCGGTCGTGTTCGGCGGCTTCGCGGCGCCGAACCTCGCCACGCGTATCGACGACGCGAAGCCCGTGCTGATCGTCACGGCCGACGCCGGCGCGCGCGGCGGCAAGGTGGTCGACTACACGCCGCTCGTCGACGAAGCGCTCGCGCGCGCCATGCACAAGACACCGCATGTGCTGCTGATCGACCGGCAGCTCGCGCCCGCGCGACTGAACGCACCCTACCTCGTCGCCTACGAGCCGCTGCGCGAACAGTTCTTCGACGCCCACGTCCCGTGCGAATGGCTCGAATCGAACGAGGCGTCGTACGTGCTGTATACGTCGGGCACGACCGGCAAACCGAAGGGCGTGCAGCGCGATGTCGGCGGCTATGCGGTCGCGCTCGCGGCATCGATGGAATACATCTTCGAGGGCAAACCCGGCGACACCATGTTCACCGCGTCCGACGTCGGCTGGGTGGTCGGCCACAGCTACATCGTGTACGCGCCGCTGATCGCGGGGCTGACCACCGTGATGTACGAAGGCACGCCGATTCGCCCGGACGGCGGCATCTGGTGGCGGCTCGTCGAACAGCACAAGATCAACCTGATGTTCACCGCGCCGACCGCGATACGCGTGCTGAAGAAGCAGGACCCGGCGCTGATGAAGGCAGCCGATCTGTCGAGCCTGCGCACGCTGTTTCTCGCCGGCGAACCACTCGACGAACCGACCGCCGAATGGATCTCCAACGCGTTGAACAAGCCGGTGATCGACAACTACTGGCAGACCGAAACCGGCTGGCCGATGCTCGCGATTCCGCGCGGCATCGAGGCACTGCCGACCAAGCTCGGTTCGCCGGGCGTGCCCTCGATCGGCTATAGCCTGACCGTGCGCGACGAGCTGACCGGCGAGCCCTGCGCGCCCGGCGAGAAAGGCGTGCTGACGCTCGACTATCCGCTGCCGCCGGGCTGCATGTCGACGGTATGGGGCGACGACAAGCGCTTCGTCGGCACCTACTGGTCGAGCGTGCCGAACCAGCAGGTGTATTCGACGTTCGACTGGGGCGTGCAGGACGAGGACGGCTACGTGACGATCCTCGGCCGCACCGACGACGTCATCAACGTCGCGGGCCATCGCCTCGGCACGCGCGAGATCGAGGAGGCGCTGTCGAGCCATGCGGCTGTCGCGGAAGTCGCGGTGGTCGGTGTGACCGATCCGGTCAAGGGTCAGGCGGCGATGGCCTTCGTCGTGCTGCGCGGCGCGCAGGGAGAAGGCGACCCGAGCGAGCGCGCGCGGCTCGAAGCCGAGCTGGCGATGACGGTGGACCGCCATCTCGGCTCGATTGCGCGGCCCGCGCGCGTGGTGATGGTATCGATGCTGCCGAAGACGCGCTCCGGCAAGCTATTGCGCCGCGCTATCGCGGCGCTCGCCGAAGGGCGCGAGCCGGGCGATTTGCCGACGATCGAAGATCCGGCCGCGCTGCAGCAGGTGCGCGACGCGCTCGGCGACGGCAGGAAGGAATAAGCGGGCCAAGCAGCGGGCGACCGGGCGGACGAACAGGCGGGCGCTCAGCCCGCGGTGTCTCGCGTGCCGAGAAAGCGCGCGAGAATCGCGTTCGAATACGTGCCCGCGATCCCGGTCAGGAACGACATGAACGATCCGGGCGCGTGGTCGTCGGCGGTATCGGAGATCGTGCGCACGACCGCGCACGGCACGCCGTACTCGTAGCAGACCTGCGCGATCGCCGCGCCTTCCATCTCGACCGCGAGCGCGTCGGGCAGCGCGTCGCGCAACGCCGCGAGGGCCGCCACGCTCGCGACGAACTGATCGCCGCTGACGATCAAGCCGCGATGCACGCGCGGCGCGCGCGTGCCGAAGCGCGCCGCGCAGGCCGCGCCTTCCTCGGCGACGAACTGCTCGCATGCGGCCATCAGACGGTCGGCGAGCGCCGCATCGGTGGTGAAGCGCGACATGCCGAGCAGCGGCACCTCGAAGCGCGGAAAAAGCGGCGACGCGTCGACATCGTGCTGCATCAGCGCGCTCGCAACGACGATATCGCCGACATGCACGTCGCCGCCGACACCGCCCGCGACACCGGTGAACACGATCGCCTCGACATCGAACGCGTGGATCAGCGCACTGACCGTCGCGGCCGCCGCGACCTTGCCGACGCGCGCGAGCGTGACGACGCACGGCGTGCCGTGCACGGTGCCGACGTGGTAGTCACGCTGGCCGTGCGTGACCGTGCGCACGCCGGACTCGGCGCGCATCGCTTCGATCAGGTCGCCGAGTTCCTGCGGCAACGCGGCCAGAACGCCGAGCGGCCGCCGCGCATCGTGGCTGAGATTCAAGGGCGTGCTCATTCGACCGCCTGCAATTTAGCCACCGCCAGCGCCAGCCACTTTTCGCCGTGCCGCTTGAAGCGGACCTGCGCTTTCGCGTCGGTGCCGTTGCCTTCGAGTGCGGTGATCGTGCCTTCGCCGAACTTGGTATGGAACACCTGCTGGCCGACGCGGAAGCCCGTGTCGGCCGCGCGTTGCTCGTTCGCGAACGCGGGCGCCGGCGCGGAGGTCACCGCCGCCGTCGACGCCGAACCGCCGCCGTACCCCGGCCGCGCGAACCAGTCGCGCCCGTAGCCGGCGTTGTCCGAGCGGCCGCCCCAGCGCGAGCCCGCCTCGACCTTCGGCGTCAGCCACTTCAGCGTTTCGTGCGGCAATTCGTCGAAGAAACGCGAGCGGATGTTGTAGCGGGTCTGGCCGTGCAGCATCCGGCTCTGCGCGAAAGACAGGTACAGCCGCTCCTTCGCGCGCGTGATCGCGACGTACATCAGACGCCGCTCTTCTTCGAGGCCGTCGGCCTCCATCGCGCTGTTCTCGTGCGGGAACAGCCCCTCTTCGAGGCCGGTGATGAACACCGCGGTGAATTCGAGCCCCTTTGCCGCGTGCACCGTCATCAGCTGCACCGCTTCCTGGCCGGCCTGCGCCTGGTTGTCGCCCGCTTCGAGCGATGCGTGCGACAGAAAGCCCGCGAGCGGCGTCATCGTGTCGGGGTTTTGCGCCGGATCGGCGATGCCCGGTGCGTCGAGGACCACCGTGGTCGGATCGTCGGTCGCGACCGCGAGTTCGGGCGCGGCGCTGGCTCCTGGGCGCAGCGGAATCGAGCGCGCGGGCGTATCGAGCCCGTAGCCTTCCTCGCTGACGAACGCGGCGGCCGCGTTGACGAGTTCCTGCAGGTTCTCGAGCCGCTCCTGGCCTTCGCGCTCGTTCTGATAGAAGTCGGCGAGACCGCTCGCGCGGACCACGTACTCGACGGTCTCCGGCAGGCTCATCTGCTGCGTGTCGGCGCGCATCTTGCCGACGAGGTTCGCGAACGCGGCGAGGCTCGAGCCGGCCTTGCCGGCGACGTACGGAATCGCCGCGGCCATCGAGCAGTTGTACAGACGCGCCGCGTCGGCGAGCTGTTCGATCGAACGCGCGCCGATGCCGCGAGTCGGGAAATTGACGACGCGGCCGAACGCGGTGTCGTCGTTCGGGTTGTCGATCAGGCGCAGGTATGCGAGCGCGTGCTTGACTTCCTGACGTTCGAAAAAGCGCAGGCCGCCATACACGCGATACGCGATGCCCGCGTTGACGAGCGTGTGCTCGATCGTGCGCGACTGCGCATTGCTGCGGTAGAGCACCGCGATTTCGCTGCGCGACAGGCCGGTGTTGATCAGCGCGCGAATCTCTTCGACGATCCAGCCGGCCTCCTGCGAATCGGTCGCCGATTCGTAGACGCGCACCGGTTCGCCGTGACCCGCGTCGGTACGCAGATTCTTGCCGAGGCGTCGCGAGTTGTTCGCGATCAGCTGGTTGGCGGCATCGAGAATATGGCCGTGCGAACGATAGTTCTGCTCGAGCTTGATCAGATTGCGCACGTTGAACTCGTGCTCGAAGTCGCGCATGTTGCCGACGTTCGCGCCGCGGAACGCGTAGATCGACTGGTCGTCGTCGCCGACCGCGAAGATTGCGTTGTGCTGGCCCGCGAGCAGCTTCAGCCACGCGTATTGCAGCTTGTTGGTGTCCTGAAACTCGTCGACGAGGATGTGCCTGAAGCGCGCCTGGTAATGCGCGCGCAGCGGCGGATTGTGCGCGAGCAGTTCGTAGCAGCGCAGCAGCAGCTCGGGGAAGTCGACGACGCCTTCGCGCTGGCATTGCTGATCGTAGGCTTCGTAGAGTTCGACGAACTTGCGGTTGAAGTTGTCGGTGGCGTCGACGTCTTTGGGGCGCAGGCCCTGCTCTTTCGCGTTGTTGATGAAGTACTGGAGATTTTTCGCGGGGTATTTTTCGTCGTCGATGTTGAGGCCCTTCATCAGGCGCTTGATCGCCGACAGCTGGTCCGCGGTATCGAGAATCTGGAACGTGGCGGGCAGCCCGGCGTCGCGGTGATGCGCGCGCAGCATACGGTTGCACAGGCCGTGGAACGTGCCGATCCACATGCCGCGCGTGTCGATCGGCAATAGCGCCGAGAGGCGCGCCATCATTTCGCGGGCGGCTTTGTTCGTGAAGGTCACCGCGAGGACGGTCGCGGGGGACGCGAGGCCTTGCTGAATCAGCCACGCGATGCGGGTGATCAGGACGCGGGTTTTGCCGCTGCCGGCGCCCGCCAGGATCAGGGCGGGCTCATTCGGGAGCGTTACGGCGGCGTGTTGTTCGGGGTTTAGATTCGAGAGGAGGTCGGGCATTTTTTTGCTTAGGCGCAGTTCGGGGGACATTATATGCCCCGGCGGGGGCGGCGCTTTTTTTGGTTTTTTTTGTTCTTCTGGATATGGGTTGGGGTTTTTTCGTTGTTCTGGCTTGGTTGGCCTTTCCTTGTTGTCTTGTCGGTCTATTAGCGTTGCCCCTGTGCGGGGCGGCACCTACTTTCTTTGCTGCTGCAAAGAAAGTAGGCAAAGAAGACAGCTCAAACCGCCAACTCTTCAGCGGGTCCCTCGGTCCGCGTGAGGTAGTGGTGCATCTGGAATCCGTGCTCCCGCACATTCCGCGCTAGTGACAAGGCAGTCATTCTTCCGGCGGCGCTACGCGCGCCGAATCCCCGCTCAAAAACCACTGGTTGTTTCGGCGCGTCGCCGAGGCGCAGCCGAGGGTCCCCGCTGCGCGGGCCAAACCATTGGTTTCCCTGGCAGACCCGACCGCGACGCACGCAGTGCGGAGCGGGAGGGATGATGGCTTTGTCACGAACGGGGGAATGTGCGGGGGCCCGGATTCCAGATGCACCACTACCCCCTCCAAGCAAGGGGACCCGCTTGAGAGTTTGCGGTTTTAGCTGTCTTCTTTGCCTACTTTCTTTGCAGCAGCAAAGAAAGTAGGTGCCGCCCCGCACAGGGGCAACGCTAATAGACCGACAAGACAACAAGGAAAGGCCAACAAAGCCAGAACAACGAAAAAAGCCCCGCCCCGCACAGGGGCAACGCTAATAGACCGATAAGTCAGCAAGGAAAGGCCAACAAAGCCAGAACAACGAAAAAAAGCATAACCCCTGTCCACACCGGCCGCCGGCCGGCAAAAAACCTCGTCCAGCTATAATCAACCCTTCCCCGCCTCCAAAATCCTCCCTTTAACAGAAACATGAGCGACACCCCGAGCGACCCGACCTCGACGCTTGCAAAAAGCTTCGAACCCCACACCATCGAAGCCCACTGGGGCCCTGAATGGGAAAAGCGCACCTACGCCGCGCCCTCCTTCGACGCGAACCGCAAGGATTTCTCGATCCAGCTGCCGCCGCCGAACGTCACGGGCACGCTGCACATGGGCCACGCGTTCAACCAGACCATCATGGACGGCCTGACCCGCTATCACCGCATGCTCGGCGAGAACACGCTGTGGGTGCCGGGCACCGACCATGCGGGCATCGCCACGCAGATCGTCGTCGAACGCCAGCTCGACGCGCAGGGCGTGTCGCGCCACGACCTCGGCCGCGAGAAGTTCGTCGAGCGCGTGTGGGAGTGGAAGCAGCAATCCGGCTCCACGATCACGAATCAGGTGCGTCGTCTCGGTGCATCGATCGACTGGTCGCGCGAATACTTCACGATGGACGACAAGACGTCGGCCACCGTGCGCGACGTGTTCGTGCGTCTGTATGAACAGGGCCTGATCTATCGCGGCAAGCGCCTCGTGAACTGGGACCCGGTACTGCTCACCGCCGTATCCGACCTCGAAGTGGTCAGCGAAGAAGAAAACGGCCACCTGTGGCACATCCACTATCCGTTGACCGACGGCTCGGGCCATCTGACCGTCGCCACCACCCGTCCGGAAACCATGCTCGGCGACACCGCCGTGATGGTGCACCCGGAAGACGAGCGCTACGCCCACCTGATCGGCAAGACCATCACGCTGCCGCTGTCGAACCGCGAAGTGCCGATCATCGCCGACGATTACGTCGACCGCGAATTCGGCACAGGCGTCGTCAAGGTCACGCCCGCGCATGATTTCAACGATTATCAGGTCGGCCTGCGCCACAAGCTGCCGCAAATCGAAATCCTCACGCTCGACGCGAAGATCAACGACAACGCGCCCGAAAAATACCGCGGCCTCGACCGTTTCGAAGCCCGCAAGCTGGTGGTCGCCGATCTCGAGGCGCTCGGTGCGCTCGAATCGGTCAAGCCGCACAAGCTGATGGTGCCGCGCGGCGACCGCACCGGCGTCGTGATCGAGCCGATGCTGACCGACCAGTGGTTCGTCGCGATGAGCAAGCCGGCGCCCGAAGGCACGTTCAATCCGGGCAAGTCGATCACCGAAACCGCGCTCGACGTCGTGCGCAACGGCCAGATCAAATTCGTGCCGGAAAACTGGACCACCACGTACTACCAGTGGCTCGAAAACATCCAGGACTGGTGCATCTCGCGTCAGCTGTGGTGGGGTCATCAGATTCCGGCGTGGTACGGCGAGAACGGCGAAGTGTTCGTCGCCAAGACCGAAGAGGACGCGCGCGCAAAGGCCGTCGCGGCCGGCTACACGGGGGCGTTGAAGCGCGACGAAGACGTGCTCGACACGTGGTTCTCGTCCGCTCTGGTGCCGTTCTCGTCGCTCGGCTGGCCGAACGAAACCGAAGAGCTCAAGCACTTCATGCCGTCGTCGGTGCTCGTCACCGGCTTCGACATCATCTTCTTCTGGGTCGCGCGCATGGTCATGATGACCACGCACTTCACGGGCAAGGTGCCGTTCGAAACGGTCTATATGCACGGTCTCGTGCGCGACGCCGAAGGCCAGAAGATGTCGAAGAGCAAGGGCAACACGCTCGACCCGATCGACATCGTCGATGGCATCGACCTCGACGCGCTCGTCGCGAAGCGCACCACCGGCTTGATGAATCCGAAGCTGGCCGCGTCGATCGAGAAGAAGACCCGCAAGGAGTTTCCGGACGGCATTGCGGCGTTCGGCACCGACGCGCTGCGCTTCACGATGGCGTCGATGGCCACGCTCGGCCGCAACGTCAATTTCGACCTCGCGCGCTGCGAAGGCTATCGCAACTTCTGCAACAAGCTGTGGAACGCCACGCGCTTCGTGCTGATGAACTGCGAAGGCCACGACTGCGGTTTCGGCCAGCCGGCGCAATGTGGCGAATGCGGGCCAGAAGGCAATCTGCATTTCTCGCAGGCCGACCGCTGGATCGTGTCGCAACTGCAGCGCGTGGAAGCGGAAGTCGTCAAGGGTTTTTCCGACTATCGTTTTGACAATGTGGCCAACGCCATATACAAGTTCGTATGGGACGAATATTGTGACTGGTACGTCGAACTCGCCAAAGTGCAGATCCAGACGGGGCAGCCGAACCAGCAGCGTGCCACGCGGCGGACGCTTTTGCGTGTGCTCGAAACGGTGCTGCGCCTCGCGCATCCGGTGATCCCGTTCATCACCGAAGCGCTGTGGCAGAAAGTGGCGCCGCTCGCGGGACGCTACCCGGAAGGCAAGGCCGAGGGCGAGGCGTCCATCATGGTGCAGCAGTACCCCGTCGCGGAGCCGTCGAAGCTCGATGAAGACGCCGAGCGGTGGGCGACCGACCTCAAAGCGGTGATCGATGCATGCCGTAATCTGCGCGGTGAAATGAACCTGTCGCCGGCGGTGAAGGTGCCGTTGCTCGCCACCGGCAATGCGGAGCGTCTTCGTACTTTCGCGCCTTACGCTCAGGCACTTGCGCGTCTGTCGGAGGTGCAGATCATCGCCGACGAGGCCGCGCTCGACGCCCAGGCGGATGGCGCGCCGATTGCTATCGTAGGAACGGACAAGCTCGTGTTGAAGGTCGAAATCGACGCAGCGGTCGAACGCGAACGCCTGTCGAAAGAGATCACGCGGTTGAGCGCCGAAATCGTCAAGTGCAACGGTAAGCTACAGAATCAGGCCTTCGTTGCGAAGGCGCCGGCGGCGGTCGTGGAACAGGAGCAGAAGCGGCTGGCCGATTTCGAAGCCACCGTCGGCAAGCTGAAAGCCCAACTGGCCCGCTTGCCGGCCTGACCGACGCGCCCGCCCCCCTCAACGGCGGGCAAGGATTTAACCAGAGGACTCAGGGTATTCACATGCTAAAAGTTACGAAGGCGGTCTTTCCGGTAGCCGGTCTTGGCACCCGCTTCCTCCCCGCCACGAAGGCTAGCCCGAAGGAGATGCTGCCGATCGTCGACAAGCCGCTGATTCAGTACGCGGTCGAAGAGGCGATGGCGGCCGGCATCACCGAAATGATCTTCGTCACGGGCCGCAGCAAGCGCGCGATCGAAGACCATTTCGACAAGTCCTATGAGATCGAGGCCGAACTCGAGGCGCGCGGCAAGGACAAGCTGCTCGAACTCGTGCGCAGCATCAAGCCGAGCCACGTCGACTGCTTCTACGTGCGCCAGGCCGAGGCGCTGGGCCTCGGCCACGCCGTGCTGTGCGCCGAGAAGCTGGTCGGCGACAACCCTTTCGCCGTGATTCTCGCGGACGACCTGTTGTACGGCACGCCGCCCGTGATGACGCAGATGATCGAGGTGTTCGATCACTATCACAGCTCGGTGATCGGCGTCGAAGAGATCCCGCCGCAAGATACGAAATCGTACGGCATCGTCGACGGCAAGGAATGGGAAGACTCGATCATCAAGATGTCGGGCATCGTCGAAAAGCCGGAGCCGGGCGTGGCGCCGTCGAACCTCGGCGTGGTGGGCCGTTATGTGCTGAAGCCGCGCATCTTCGATCACCTGCGCTCCATCAAGCCGGGCGCGGGCGGTGAATTGCAACTGACGGACGCGATCCAGTCGCTGCTCGCCGACGAACAGGTGCTCGCGTACAAGTATCACGGCACACGTTTCGACTGCGGCAGCAAGCTGGGCTACCTGAAGGCGACCGTCGAGTTTGCCCTGCGTCACCCGGAAGTAGCCGCCGATTTCGAAGAATATCTGCGTACCCGCTCGCCGGTTCTCGAAGGCTGACGTCGAAAGTCCGGCTGAAACGAAGAAGGCGCTGTACCCCGAATAATGGGGACAGCGCCTTCTTTTTTACATCGGACCGACAGTTTTACCGAACGCAGCTCAACGACGCCGCATCAGAAACGTAAACACCTTGTCATGCGCCGAGCTTTCGACGATCTCGTTGCCGGTCTGCTTCGCGAACGCGGCGAAATCGCGCTGCGAGCCGGGATCGGTGGCGAGCACCTTGAGAATCTGGCCGCTTTCCATGTCGGCGAGTGCCTTTTTGGCGCGCAGGATGGGCAGCGGGCACATGAGCCCGCGCGCATCGACTTCCTTGTGAATCTGAATTTGCATCGACGATGACCTTCGGGACGGGGCGTCGCTGACGACGCCGGACAGAGGGTCAAATTTTACAGCAGGCGGAGCAGCGGCGCCGGGCATCGCCACGACGCCCATTTCCACGCGCGAGCCGTGCCGCGCGCCGTTACAGCGTCACCGCCTCACCGCTTTGCAGCGACTCGCGCAGCGCCACGCCGATACGCGTCGCTTCGAGCGCATCGGCGAGCGTCGCGCCACGCTGTGCCGCATCGCCCTTCCCCGGCCCTTTTTGCACCGATGCGACGAACGCGCGTGCCTCGTGCAGAAACGCGTCCTCGAACCGGTCGAAAAAGTTCGGCGTGCACTCGTTGCGAATGCCGGTCGCGTCGTAGATCTCGACGCGGTTCGCGCGCGGATTGCGGCCGATCGTCAGCGCGCCCGCCGTGCCGATCACTTCGCTGTGCGTATCGTTGCCGTGCGCCTGCGTGCGCGACGCGTAGAACGTCGCGAGCTTGCCGCCCTCGAATTCGCAGATCGCGACACCGTTGTCGACGTCGCCGAATTCGCGCAGACCCTCGTGCAGCGCGACCGTGCCCGCCGCGAACACGCGCGTCGCGCGCGGCTCGCCGAGCAGCCAGCGGGCGACGTCGATGTCGTGCACCGTGCAGTCGAGAAAGATGCCGCCCGAGGTCGCCGCGAAGCGCACGAAGAAACCGTCGTCGTCGTTTTTATCGGTGGTTTGCGAGCGCACGAGGAACGGCCGGCCGATCTGGCCGGCGGCGATTTTATCGAACGCGTCGCGGTAGCTCGGATCGAAGCGGCGCATGAAGCCGATCGTCGCCTGCAGGTGCGGATAGCGCGCCGCTTCGGCCAGCACGCGCTCGCATTCGGCGACATCGAGCGACAGCGGCTTTTCGCAGAACACATGCTTGCCGGCGCGCAATGCGTCGACGATCTGCTGCGCATGCAGCGACGACGGCGTGACGAGCCATACCGCGTCGACGTGCGGATCAACGAGCAGGTCCGCGTAATCGGTGTAGAGACGCGGCTCATGCAGCGACCCATGCATTGCCCCATGCATCGCATCACGCGCCCATGCCAGTTCATCTTCGAGCGGACTGCACGCGGCCGTGAGCGTCGCGCCCGGCACGCGATACGCGAGATTCTCCGCATGCCGCTTGCCAAGCCGCCCAAGGCCGACCACGCCGATCCGCAAGCGCTCCGTGGCGCGCTTCATTGCGCTGCCTCGCCGAGTTTGACCGCGCGGCCCTCGCGCCACGACCGCGTCGCGGCTTCCGCGAGTTCGAGCGCTTTCAGGCCATCCGCGACGGTCGTGCGCACCGGCTTGCCATGCGTGACCGCGTCGAAGAAATGCGCGATTTCGAGCGCGTATGCCGCGCGATAGCGTTCGAGAAAAAACGCCTCGGGCACGTCGGTCGATACTTCCGTCTTCGAGTACGCGGTGATTTCGGTGGGCCGAACGTTGCCTGCTTGCAGCATGCCGGTGCTGCCGAGCACTTCGAAGCGTTGGTCGTAGCCGTAGGCAGCGCGCCGCGCGGTGTTGATCTGGCACAGCCGCCCGCGCTTC
This sequence comes from Paraburkholderia sp. 31.1, assembly GCF_014397645.1. Lineage (NCBI taxonomy): Bacteria > Pseudomonadati > Pseudomonadota > Betaproteobacteria > Burkholderiales > Burkholderiaceae > Paraburkholderia > Paraburkholderia sp. 31.1. Next base: position 103,497 of record NZ_VZQN01000008.1, on the reverse strand, counting down.
GTGCGGATCGTCACCGCGGTCGAATCGATGTCGCCCGCGTCGGCGATCGCGGGGTCGGTGAGGCAACTGCCGGTGGCATACAGCGTGTCGGCTTCGTCGTCGAGAATCCAGCGACAGATGTCGAAGTCGTGAATCAGCATGTCCTTGAAGATGCCGCCCGAGTGCCGGATGTACTCGAGCGGCGGCGCGCCCGGATCGCGGCTCGTGACGACGAGCATTTCCGGCGTGCCGATCTCGCCCGCGTCGAGACGCGCTTTCAACGCGGAAAACGTCGGATCGAAGCGCCGCTGAAAACCGATCATGCACACGACACCGGCGCGCTCCACCGCTTCTGCGCACATCCGCGCGCGCTCCAACGTGAGATCGACCGGCTTCTCGCAGAACACGTGCTTGTTCTGCGCGGCCGATTTGACGATCAGGTCCGCATGCGTGTCGGTGCTCGAACAGATCACGGTCGCGCCGATCGACGCATCGCCGATCGCGCCGTCGCTATCCGCAACCTGCGCGCCATGCTGCGCGGCGAGCGCGGCGGCCGCCTCGCGATTCACATCGACCACGTATTTGAGCCGCACGCCGGGCTGCCGCGCGAGATTCGCCGCATGGATCTTGCCGATGCGCCCCGCGCCGAATACGGCGACGTCGATCGTGTTTACCGCGTCAGTCATCGTAGCCTCCAGTGTCGTTGGATTCTTCAACGTTCAGTTCGAGCTTGTACGCGAGCGCGATGAAGAGCGCCTGGCACAGGCAGATGGTGCTGGTCAGCGAGCGGAACGCGAACGCGCTGCCCTCTTTCACGTACAACTGCGTGCTGGCGTAGCGTGCGAGCGGCGATAGTTGGCTATCCGTAATGACGAGCGTCTTCGCCTGATGATGATGCGCGACGCGCAGACAGTACTGCGTCTCCTTGCCGTATGGCGCGAAGCTGATCGCAATCACCACGTCGCCCTTCCTGACGCTGCGGATCTGCTCGCGATACATGCCGCCGAAACCGGACACCAGATGCACGCGCTTATGCGTGTGCTGCAACGCATAGACGATGTAGCTCGCGACCGGAAACGAGCGCCGCACGCCGATCACGTAGATGTTGTCGGCCTGCTGCAGCATCTTCACGGCGGCGTCGAACTGCTTGTCGTCGAGGCCCGCTTCGAGTTCTTCGAGGCCGCCGCGCGACGCGGCGATGAACTCGCGCGCGACCGCGCCGCCCGACAAGGTGCCGGGCTTCTCGTCGATCAGCTTGCGGATGCGCTGCTGATAGCTCGACGACGACACGCCCTGCCCCGTATACGCCTGACGAAACACCGCCTGCAGATCCGAAAACCCGGAAAAGCCGAAGCGCTGCGCAAAGCGCACGACCGCCGACGGATGCACGCCGCAGCTCGCGGCGATATCGCTCGTGCGATCCATCATCACGCTCGCGCGATGCTGCTCGATGTACGTCGCGACGCTTTTCAACTGCCGCGGCAGCGACTCGTAGGTATCCGCGATGCGCTGCATCAATTCGTCGACGCTCGGCACCGTTTCTTCGGTGATCTGTTCCGCCATGACAGCCTCTCGGGGTTTCCTGCAATGCGGCAGACGCGCCCGCGGCCCGCCGCAACGTGCATCCGACGTTGCCGAGTATAGGCGGCCGCCCCGTCAAATGGAACGTATTTTCCATTTTTATTTGTCGTGAAATTTTCTTTGCAAGGCTTCGGAAGATGACCTACTCTTGGTCGTGAGCGATGGCGCTTCGGCCTCGTTGTGTGGGTCATCGGAATGGAAAGCCGCCCGCCAGTCGCTCCCTCAATAACGAACGACAGACCGAGAAAGGTGGAGACAATGAGACTTTGCAGAGGCAAGGCAACGCTCAGGATTCTGGTGACGGCGTTGACGTTGGCGACGGGATTCGGCGCGACCTCGGCCGCCCGCGCGGCGGACGCGCACTTCGTGCTGATCAGCCACGCGCCGGATTCGGACTCATGGTGGAACACGATCAAGAACGCGATCAAGCAGGCCGACGAGGACTTCAACGTTCAGACCGACTACCGCAACCCGCCGAACGGCGACATCGCCGACATGGCGCGTCTCATCGAACAGGCGGCCGCGCGCAACTACGACGGCGTGATCGTGTCGATCGCCGACTTCGACGTGCTGAAGAGCTCGATCGCGAAGGTCACCGAGAAGCACATTCCGCTCGTCACGATCAATTCGGGCACCGAGGAGCAAAGCGCGAAGCTCGGCGCGATCATGCACGTCGGCCAGCCCGAGTTCGCGGCCGGCAAAGCCGCCGGAGAAAAGGCCAAGGCCGCCGGCATCAAGTCGTTCCTGTGCGTGAACCACTACGCGACGAACCCGGCTTCGTTCGAACGCTGCCGCGGTTTCGCCGAAGCGATCGGCGCCAACTTCAAAACCTCGACGCTCGACACGGGTCAGGACCCGACCGGCGTGCAGTCGAAGGTCAGCGCGTTCCTGCGCAATCATCCGGATACCCAGGCGGTGCTGACGCTCGGTCCGCTGTCGGCCGATCCGACGCTGAAGGCGCTGCAGCAGATGGGCCTCGCCGGGAAGATCTGGTTCGCGACGTTCGACTTCGACAGCGACATCGCGAAGGGCATCCAGGACGGCACGATCCAGTTCGCGATCGACCAGCAACCGTACTTGCAGGGCTATATCCCGGTTGCCGTGCTCGCGATCGTGAAGAAGGACCACACCACCGATCCGGCCAAAATCCGCGAGATCCTGCAGGCGAATCCGAAGTTCAAGGAGCGTCTTGCCACTTATGGGCTCACGCCGTCCTACGGGCCGCGCAATATCGGCTCGGGCCCGGGCTTCATCACGAAGGCCAACGTCGACAAGGTGCTGAAGTACGCCGGCCAGTACCGCTGAACGCACGGCAACGCATCGCATCGCGCGCCTGAGCCGCCGCGCCGGCGGCAAGGTTGAAAAGGCAGTGACCGGCGGGACGCATGGCGTCTTGCCGGCGCCCGCCCGCTCAGCGGATTCGCAAACGCCCACGGCATTGCGCCGACCCGCCGGTCGCGGGCGTATCAAGGAGAGCTTCAATGGGTGTCGCCGACCTGTTTCATCCCCATCACCGCAAGCAACCGCCGCCTGATCCGCAGGACTCGGCGAAGTCTGCTGCGACGACCGCCTCGCAATCCGCTGCCGTCGACGAACGCGTGCGCGAGGAATCCTGGTTCCGCCATCTGCTCGGCCGACCGGAATTCGCGGCGCTCGCCGGCACCGTGATGGTGTTCATCGTGTTCGGCGTGGCGGCCGGCAACTCGGGGATGTTCAACCTCGACGGCGTGATGAACTGGTCGCAGGTCGCCGCCTATCTCGGTCTGATCTCGGTCGGCGCGTGCCTGCTGATGATCGCCGGCGAGTTCGATCTGTCGATCGGTTCGATGATCGGCTTTGCCGGCATGATGGTCGCGCTGCCGACCATGTACTTCCACTGGCCGATCTGGCTGGCGATCGTGTTCGCGTTCGTCGGCTCGATGCTGCTCGGCGCGCTCAACGGCTATCTGGTGATACGCACGCGCCTGCCGTCGTTCATCGTCACGCTCGCGTTCCTGTTCATACTGCGCGGTCTCACGCTCGCGCTATCGGTGATGTTCGCCGATCGCACCATCATCTCCGGCGTCGGCGACGTCGCGCGTCAGGACTGGTTCGCGCACACGCTCTTCCAGGGCGTCGCGTTCAAAGGTCTGTTCGTGTGGCTCGGCCACCTCGGCCTCGTGAAGCTGCTCGACAACGGCACGCCGCTCGTGCCGGGCATTCCGAAGGTGCTGCTGTGGTGGCTCGTGCTCGCCGTGGTCTGCGCGTTCACGCTCGCCAGGACGCGCTTCGGCAACTGGATTTTCGCGGTCGGCGGCGATGCCAACGCGGCCAAGAACGTCGGCGTGCCGGTGCGTCGCGTGAAGATTTCGCTGTTCGTGCTGACCGCGTTCTGCTCGGCCCTGTATGCGGTACTTCAGGTGTGCGACATCGGTTCGGCCGCGGCCGACCGCGGTTTGCAGGCGGAGTTCGAGGCGATCATCGCCGCGGTGATCGGCGGCACGCTGCTGACAGGCGGCTACGGCTCGGTGATCGGCGCATGCTTCGGTGCGCTGATCTTCGGCGTCGTGCAGATCGGCATCACGTACACCAACGTCGATTCCGACTGGTTCCGCGTGTTCCTCGGCGTGATGCTGCTGTTCGCCGTGCTGTTCAACCACTACGTGCGCGGCCGCGTCGCGGCATCGCGCTAGACGGAGGTTCACGATGAGCACCCCGGAACAGAACACCGACGACATCATTTTGTCGCTGGAAAACGTCAGCCGTTATTTCGGCAACATCATCGCGCTGAACGACATCACGCTGCGCCTCATACGCGGCGAAGTGCATTGCCTGCTCGGCGACAACGGCGCCGGCAAGTCGACGCTGATCAAGACGCTCGCGGGCGTGTATCAGCCGAGCAAAGGCACCTACCGGGTGGACGGCAAACCGGTGCACTTCACGTCGCCGAAAGACGCGCTCGATCTCGGTATCGCAACCGTCTACCAGGATCTCGCGCTGGTGCCGCTGCTATCGGTCGCGCGCAATTTTTTCATGGGCCGCGAGCCGCAGAAAAAGCTGTTCGGCCTTCTGAACGTGATGGACCTCGAAACCTGCGCAACCACCGCGCGCGACAAGCTCGCCGAAATGGGCATCAACGTGCGCGACCCGCATCAGCCGATCGGCACGATGTCGGGCGGCGAGCGTCAATGTCTGGCGATTGCGCGTGCGATCCACTTCGGCGCGCGCGTGCTGATTCTCGACGAACCGACCGCCGCGCTCGGCGTCAAGCAGAGCTTCAACGTGCTGAAGCTGATCCACAAGGCGCGCGCCAAAGGCATCTCGGTGATCTTCATCACGCACAACGTGCACCACGCGTATCCGATCGGCGATTCGTTCACGCTGCTCAATCGCGGCCGCTCGCTCGGCACGTTCACCAAACAGACGATCAGCAAGAACGAAGTGCTCGACATGATGGCCGGCGGCGCCGAGATGCAGAAGATGATCGGCGAACTCGAAGGCGCGACGATCTGACCGATTCGCGCGGCACGGCCAGCCTCGGCGCGTTTCGCCCGGCTGGCCGACGCGCACCTACCGCGCACTGTTACTCAGGACTATTCATGGCTCACTCCAGCACCTCCAGCGGTAACGCAGCGGACAGCCGGTTCGCGCCGGGGCGCGCCCGCGACATCGTGTGCCTCGGCCGGCTGGCCGTCGATCTGTACGCCCAGCAGGTCGGCGCACGGCTCGAAGACGTGTCGAGCTTCGCGAAGTATCTCGGCGGCTCGTCGGCGAACATCGCGTTCGGCTGCGCGCGGCTCGGGCTTGCCGCGGCCATGCTGGCGCGCGTCGGCAACGATCACATGGGGCGCTTCCTGACGGAGACGCTCACGAAGGAAGGCTGCGACGTGAGTCACGTGCGCATCGATCACGATCGGCTGACCGCGCTCGTGCTGCTCGGCCTGAAGGACCGTGACACCTTTCCGCTGATCTTCTACCGCGAGAACTGCGCGGACATGGCGGTCGACGAGGCCGATTTCGACGAGGCGTTCATCGCGTCGTCGAAAGCGCTGCTGATCACCGGCACGCATTTCTCGACCGAGCAGGTCAATCGCACGAGCCGTCGCGCGCTCGACTACGCGCGCCGCAACGACGTGCGCACCGTGCTCGACATCGACTACCGCCCGGTGCTGTGGGGACTCACGGGCAAGGCCGACGGCGAGACGCGTTTCGTCGCGAGCGAAGGCGTCAGCGCGCATTTGCAGCGGATTCTGCCGCTGTTCGATCTGGTGATCGGCACCGAGGAAGAGTTTCGCATCGCCGGCGGCAACGCCGACCTTGCCGGCGCGCTCGCGATGGTGCGCGCGGTGACGCCGGCCACACTCGTGCTGAAACGCGGGCCGCTCGGCTGTCAGATCATCGACGGCGAGGTGCCTGCGTCGCTCGACGATGCGCCGATTCATGGCGGCGTCGAAGTCGAAGTGCTGAACGTGCTCGGCGCGGGCGACGCGTTCGCCTCCGGCTTTCTGTCCGGCTGGCTGCGCGATCAGCCGCTCGACGCCTGCGCGCGCGCCGCGAATGCGAGCGGCGCGCTGGTCGTGTCTCGGCACGGCTGCGCCCCGGCGATGCCGACACCGGCCGAACTCGACTACTTCCTGCGCGAAGCGCAGGCCGATCCGCAACGCATGCGCCGCCCCGATCGCGATGCCAAGCTCGCAAGACTGCATCGCGTGTCGCCGGCGCGCAAAGCGTGGCACGAGGTGCTCGGCTTCGCTTTCGATCATCGCAACCCGTTCTTCGAACTCGCGCAGCAGACCGGTGCCGACGAAGCGCGCATTGCCCGGTTGAAGGGCCTGTTCGTCGAAGCGGTCGCGCAAACCGAACGTGCATTGAACTTGCAGGGACGCATCGGCGTACTGATCGACGACCGCTATGGTCAGGACGCGCTGAATGCCGCGACCGGTCGCGGCTGGTGGATCGGCCGCCCGGTCGAACTGCCCGGCTCCGTGCCGCTCGTGTTCGATCATGGTCGTTCGATCGGCACCACGTTGATCGCGTGGCCGCAGGAACACGTCGTGAAATGCCTCGTGCAGTTTCATCCCGACGAACCGATCGAGCAGCGGCTCGAACAGGAGGCGCAACTGCGCGCGCTGTATGACGCGACCCAGGCAAGCGGCCACGAACTGCTGCTCGAAGTGATTCCTCCGAAGCATGCGTCGCTGCCGCAGGGACCGGACATCGTGTATCGCGCGTTGAAGCGCATCTACAACCTCGGCATCTACCCCGAGTGGTGGAAGCTCGAACCGATGGACGCCGCGCAATGGCAGGCCATCGACGCGCTGATCGCCGGGCGCGATCCGTATTGCCGTGGCGTCGTGCTGCTCGGTTTATCGGCGGCGGTCGAGCAATTGAGCGAGGGCTTTCGCGCGGCCGCGCAAGCGGCGACGTGCCGCGGCTTCACGGTCGGCCGCACGATCTTTCACGAACCGAGCCATGCGTGGCTCGCCGGTGAAATTGGCGACGACGAACTGATCGCGCGCGTGCGCCTCACGTTCGAAACGCTGATCGCCGCGTGGCGCGGTGCGCGCGGCGAACCGGCGGCGCACGGCACACCTCATCACGCTCATCAGGAGCAGGCCGCATGAACGAGCGCATCATGCATGACGACACCCCATCCGCCAGCGGCGCGACGCAAGCGCACGCGCCTGCGCGCACCGGCGGCACGATTCGCCTGACGATGGCGCAGGCGCTCGTGCGCTATCTGGCCGCGCAACGCGTCGCCAGCGAAGACGGCACCAACGTCGAACCGCTGTTCGGCGGCGTGTTCGCGATTTTCGGTCACGGCAACGTCGCGGGCATCGGCGAGGCGCTGTATCAGCATCGCGACGCGCTGCCGACCTTGCGCGCGCACAACGAGCAGGCGATGGCGCACAGTGCGATCGCCTACGCGAAGGCGCACTTTCGCCGCCGCATGATGGCCGTGACGACGTCGATCGGCCCAGGTGCCACCAATCTGCTGACCGCGGCCGCGCTCGCGCACGTGAACCGTTTGCCGGTGCTGCTGTTGCCCGGCGACATCTTCGTGTCGCGCGCGCCCGATCCGGTCTTGCAGCAGGTCGAGGATTTCAACGATGGCGGCGTGTCCGCGAATGACGCGTTCAAGCCGCTGTCGCGCTACTTCGACCGCATCGTGCATCCTGCGCAATTGCTGAGCGCGCTGCCGCGCGCGATCCGCGTGCTCACCGATGCCGCGTTGTGCGGCCCCGTCACGCTGGCGCTGCCGCAGGACGTGCAGGCGCAGGCGTGGGACTTCCCGGAGGACTTTTTCACGCCGCGTGTCGTGCGCTTTCATGCACCCGCGCCGCGTAGCGACGAGATCGACGCCGCGTGCGCGCGCTTGCGGCACGCGAAGCGTCCGTTGATCGTCGCGGGCGGCGGCGTGCTGTACAGCCGCGCGGCCGATGCGCTGCACCGCTTCGCGAGCGCGCATGGCGTGCCGATCGCGGAAACGCAGGCCGGCAAAAGCTCGCTCGCGTGGAACGATCCGCTGAATGCCGGCGCGCTCGGGGTGACCGGCTCAGTGGCTGCCAACGCGCTTGCGCATGACGCCGACTGCGTGCTCGCGCTCGGCACGCGGCTGCAGGACTTCACGACCGGCTCGAACACGCTGTTCACGCAAGCCGACGTGATCGCGATCAACGCGAACGGATTCGACGCGCTCAAGCATCGCGGCTTCGTCGTCGAAGCCGATGTGAAACTCGCGCTCGATGCGCTAACGGGGCCGCTGCATGGCTGGCACGCCGAGCGCAGCTGGACCGCGCGCGCACACAAGCTCGCGGCGAGCTGGCGCGACACCGTGCAAACGCTCACCCATGCGCCCCAACGCGACGCGGTACTGCCCTACGAGGGCGACGTGATCGGCGCGGTGCAGCGTTCGAGCGCGCACTCGCCGACCGACGACATCGTCGTCTGCGCGGCCGGCACGCTGCCCGCCGATCTGCACAAGCTATGGCGCGCGGGCCGGCCCGGCGCGTATCACGTCGAATACGGCTATTCGTGCATGGGCTACGAGATCGCGGGCGGCCTCGGCGTCAAGCTCGCGCGGCCCGAGCGCGAGGTGATCGTGATTCTCGGCGACGGCAGCTATCTGATGATGAACAGCGAGATCGCGAGCTCGGTGATGCTCGGCGCGAAGCTGATCGTCGTCGTGCTCGACAATCGCGGCTTCGGCTGCATCAATCGACTGCAACAGGCTTGCGGTGGCGCACCGTTCAACAATCTGCTCGACGATTGCGTGCACGCACCGGAAGGCGCGCCGCGCATCGACTTCGCCGCGCATGCGCGCGCGCTCGGCGCGCAAGCCGAGCATGCGCGCAATCTCGCCGAGTTCGAAGCGGCACTGCAACGCGCGCGCGCGGCGCGAGGCACGTACGTGATCAGCATCGACACCGACCCGGCTCGCACCACCGAAGACGGTGGCTGGTGGTGGGAAGTCGCGGTGCCCGAAGTATCGACGCGCACCGAGGTGCGCGAGGCCCGCGCGAAGTACGACGCGCAGCTCGCCGCGCGCGCGGCGCCGCCCGCGACGCCTGCGCCGTCACAGGGCGCCGATCACGACTGAGAACCATGAGGACTCCGGCATGACTGCTTTCGACGTACGCATCGGCATCAACCCGCTGTCGTGGATGAACGACGACCTGCCGTCGCTCGGCGGCGAGACGCCGCTCGAAGTCGCGCTGACCGAGGGTCGCCAGATCGGCTATCAGGGCTTCGAACTCGGCAACAAGTTTCCTCGCGAGCCGCAAGCGCTGAAAACGCTGCTCGCGCAATACGACCTCGCGCTCGTGTCCGGCTGGTACTCGGGACAACTGGCCCGGCGCAGCGTCGCCGAAGAAATCGACGCGGTCGGCCCGCATCTGGAACTGCTCGCGCAGAACGGCGCGACCGTGATGGTGTATGGCGAAGTCGCCGATTCGATCCAGGGCGCGCCGCGCCCGCTGTATCAACGGCCGCGCTTTTTCGGCGACGCGCAATGGGCCGGCTACGCGGCACGCGTCGATGAATTCGCGCGTTATACGCTGAGTCGCGGCGTGCGGCTCGCCTATCATCATCATATGGGCGCGTACGTCGAAACGCCTGCCGACGTCGATCAGTTGATGGCGCGCACAGGCGACGCGGTCGGCCTGCTGTTCGACGCCGGGCACATCACGTTGGCGGGCGGCGATCCGTTGGCCGTGCTCGATAAACACGTCGCGCGCGTTTGCCACGTGCACTGCAAGGACGTGCGCCCCGCCGTGATGAAGCTCGCCCGCAATCGCAACTGGAGTTTTCTCGATGCGGTGATCGCCGGTGCGTTCACGGTGCCCGGCGACGGCGCGGTCGATTTTCCGGCGCTGATCGACCGGTTGAAGCGGCACGGTTATTGCGGCTGGCTCGTCGTCGAGGCGGAGCAGGACCCGGTGGTCGCGCCGCCGTTCGACTACGCGCAGAAGGGATATGGAACTTTGCGGGTGCTCGTCGATGCGCCGCTCGGCAAGGAGGTAGCATGAGCTTATTGGTGAAGGCAGAGCGCGAAGGCCAGACGATCGCGCGCGTGACGCCGCAGTCGGCCTGCTGGCGCTATGTGGGATTCGCCGCGTACCGGCTCGGCGCGAACGAACTCGTCTACGTGTTCGAGCCGGCGCGTGAAGCTTGCATCGTCGTGCTGAGCGGCGCGGTCGATATCGAAACGCCGGGCACGACGTGGAGCTCGCTCGGTTCACGCGACAGCGTGTTCGAAGACGCGGCGCCGTACGCGGTGTATGTGCCGCCGAAGGTGCGCGCGACGGTGCGCGCGTGCCGCGACGCGGAGATCGGTGTCGCGAGCGCGCCGGCCAAGGGCGAGTATCCGGCGCGGCTGATCGAGCCAGCGTCGATGAAGCGCTCGACGCGCGGTAAGTCGCTGAATACGCGTTACGTGTGCGACATTCTTCCGCACACCGAGCCGGCGGAATCGCTGCTGGTGGTCGAAGTGAGAACGCCGGGCGGTCACGCGTCGAGCTACCCGCCGCACAAGCACGACACCGACAATATCCCGCTCGAAAGCTCGCTCGAAGAAACCTATTACCACCGGCTCGATCCGCCGCAAGGCTTCGCATTCCAACGCGTGTACACCGACTCACGCGATATCGACGAATCGATGGCCGTCGAGGATCACGACGTCGTGATGGTGCCGCGCGGCTATCACCCGGTCATCGTGCCGTACGGCTACGACTCGTATTATCTGAACGTGATGGCGGGCAGCCAGCGGGTCTGGCATTTCCATAACGATCCGGTGCACGAATGGATCATCAACAAGGATGCTTGACTAACTTGTCCGTAGTCGCGCGTCAGCCAACCCCGAGCCATTCGCGCATCACGTCGTCGCGCGACATAAACGACGCCAGCGCGCCGTCGAACACGATCTCGCCGTGCCCCATCACCGCGACGCGGCACGCGATGTCCCGCGCGATCACGAGCCGCTGCTCGATCAGCAACATCGCGACGCCACGCTCGCGCAGCGCGTGCAGACAGGCGGCGACCTGCTGCATCACGAGACTCGCGAGCCCTTCGCCGGGCTCGTCGATCAACAGCAGATCGGGATCTCCGAGCAGCGCCCGCGCGAGCGCGAGCATCTGTTGCTCGCCGCCCGACAGCACGCCCGCGCGCGTGCGCTTGCGCCCGGCGAGCACCGGGAACAGCGCGTACGCGTCGTCGAGCGTGAAGCGCGGCGCGCGGCCGCGCGCACGCGATGCGGCAGCCGGCGCAATGCCGAGCAGCAGGTTTTCATGCACGCTCAGCGCGGCGAACACGTCGCGATGCTCGGCCACATAGCCGAGCCCGAGCCGCGCGATCTCGAACGTGCGCCGACCGGCGAGCGAACGCCCCGCGAAACGCAGTTCGCCCTCGCAGCGCACGAGGCCCATGATCGCGCGTGCGAGCGTCGAGCGGCCCGAGCCGTTGCGGCCGACCAGCGCGACCACTTCGCCGGGCTCGATGCTCAGCGTGACGCCGTGCAACGCCTGGCTCGCGCCGTACCACGCACTCAGGTCGCAAATGTCGAGCAGCGCGCTCATCGGCCTGCTCCGTGGTCCGGTTCATCACCCGCCCGCGCGCCTGAGCCGACGTCGAAGCGTTCACCCAGATACGCGGCCCGTACCGCCGCGTCGGCGCGAATCGCGGCCGGCGATCCACTTGCGATGATGCGCCCTTGCACCAGCACCGAAATGCGATCGGCGATCGCGAACACCGCATCCATATCGTGCTCGACCATCAGCAGCGTGCGGCCGGCGGTGGTGTCGCGGATCAGCTCGATCGCGCGTGCCGCTTCCGCGCGGTTCATGCCCGCCGTCGGTTCGTCGAGCAGCAGCGTGTGCGCGCCGCCCGCGAGCGCGATGCCGAGGTCGAGCGCGCGCTGCTCCGCGTAGCTGAGCGTGCCGGCCGCGACGTCGCGGCGCGCGCCGAGGCCGACCGCGTCGAGCACGTCGGCGGCGCGCGCATCGACCGCGGCCGTGCCGGTCAGACGCTGCCACCAGCGCGTGCGATCGCGCTCGGCAAGCTGCGCCGCGCAGCGCAGGTTGTCGAACACGGACAGCCGCGCGAACACGCTGGTGCTCTGAAAGCTGCGCGCGAGGCCACGGCGCGCGATCGCGGCCGGCGCGAGCCGCGTGATGTCCGCGCCGAACAGGTGGATACGCCCCGCGCTCGGCCGTGCGCCGCCCCCGATCAGGTTGAACAGCGTGGACTTGCCCGCGCCGTTCGGGCCGATCAGCGCGTGCCGCTCGCCTGGCTCGATCGCGAGATCGACGCCGCGCAGGATTTGCGTCGAGCCGAAACGCTTTTCGATGCCGTGGAGCGCGAGTGCGGGGATCATCGTGCGGCTCCGGGGAATCGTGCCGCGCGTGCGTGGGCCGTGACGCGCGCGTGCGCGCGCAGCGCATGGCGCGTGGTCAGCGCAGCCAGAGCGGCGAGCGCAACGAGCGCCAGCGCAAGAGGAAGCGGCGAGGCGGCAAGCGCCGACAGCGGCGGCGCGACGGTGACATCGGTACCCGCGCCAGCGCCCGCACCTGCACCGGCGCCGAACCATGCGCCGAACAACCCACCTGAAACCGCACCTTCGTCCGCGCCGAACTGCGCCGCATAGGCCCACTGCACCGCGAACACGATGGCCGCGAGCCACAGCAACCCCGCCGCCGCGCTCCAGCAATACGCGGCGCGGCAACGTCGCCAGCCGTTGGCGGCAATCCGCGCCGTCTGCCGCGAGGCAAAGCCGGCGAGCCCATCCGGCGCGGCCAGCACGACGACGACGAAAAACAGCCCGAGATAGAACAGCCACGCCCGCGTGACACTGGCGATCACCACGCTGAAAAACGTCAGCACGATCGCCCCCGCGACCGGCCCGAAGAACGCCGCCGTGCCGCCGATCACGGTCGCGATCAGCACCGCGCCCGAGCGCATCATGCCGACGCTCTCAGTCGATACGAGCTCGATATTGATCAGCCCGAGCGTGCCCGCGACGCCCGCGAAAAACGCCGACAGCACGATCACGCCATAGCGAACCCGCCGCGGATAGCAGCCGATCGCCGCCGCGCGCGCCGGGTTGTCGCGCACAGCGTTCGCGAGCCGCATGAACGGTGTGCGCGACAGCGCGAACATCGCGACACTGGCGACGACGCTCCACAGCGCGATCAGCGCATAGGCCTCGCGCGCCGGACCGAAGCTCCAGCCGCCGAAGAGTGGCCCGCTCGCGCGATCGATCGCGACGCCCGCCTCGCCGCCGAACCAGCCCGGCAGCGTCCACGCGGCCGCGACGACGAGCTCGCCGAGACCGAGCGTGATCATCGCGAATGCGGTGCCGGCACGGCGCGTCGCGATGAAGCCGAACAGCACGCCGCACAGCGCGCCGCCGATGCCGCCGACCAACGGCAGCAGCACGAGCGGCATGCCGCCCGCGTTGAACACCCGCGCGGCGATCAACGCGCCGAGCCCCGCATAAGCGGCGTGCCCGAACGACAGCAGCCCGGTCCCGCCGAGCAGCAGGTTGTACGACAGCGCGAACACGATCATCGTCGCGCTTTGCGCGAGATAGCCGAGCAGCCAGCTGTGCGGCCAGATGAAAGGCGGTACGGCCAGAAAGGCGACGAGCGCGAGCCACGGCGCGAGCGCACGGCCGCCCCCGCGAGGCGGCACCTCGCTTTCCAGCGCGTTTGACGACCCGCTCCGCTTACGCATGATCGTCACGCCGTCCGAACAGCCCGCGCGGCCTCGTCGCCAGCACCGCGACGAGCAGCAGGTAAGGCAGCAGCGGCGCCAGTTGCGCGAGCGTCAGCGCGTCCCATTCGGGCGGCAGCACCGCGCCGGCGAGCGACACCACGTCGCCCAACGACAGATCGCTCGCGACCGCCAGCGTTTGCAGGCATCCCACCAGCAGCGACGCGACGAGCGCCCCGCTCAGCGACCCGAGCCCGCCGATCACGACCACGACGAACACGATCGAGCCGAGCGACTCCGCCATCGCCGGCTCGATGACGAACAGCGGCGCGCCGATCACGCCGGCCAGCGCGGCGAGCGCGGTGCCGGCCGCGAACACGCCGGTGAACACGCGCGGCACGTCGTGCCCGAGCGCTTCGACGGCCTGCGCATGCGTGAGCGCGGCGCGCACGATCAAGCCCGTCTTCGACACGCGCAGCATCGCGACGAGCGCCGCGAGCATCGCGAGCGACACCGCCATCATGAACGCGCGGTAGCGCGTGAAGACCGCGCCGTACAGCGAGAACAGCGGACCGTCGAGCACCGCCGGAATCCTCGCCGACAGCGAACCGAGCCCCCAGCCGAGCTTGACGAATTCGCCGAGCAGATAGGCGGCGCCGAACGTCAGCAGCAGTTCGGGCAGATGCCCGTGCCCGCGCCCGCGCACGCGCCGCAGCAGCCAGCGTTCGAGCGCCGCGCCGAGCAGCCCGACGAGGAGCGGCGCAACCACCAGCGCGCTCCAGAAGCCGGCGCGCGCCGCCACCGAAAAGCCGACGTACGCGCCGAGCATATAGAAGCTCGCGTGCGCGAAGTTGAGCACGCCGAGCATGCTGAAGATCAGCGTCAGCCCGGCCGACAGCATGAACAGCAACAGCCCGTAGCTCAGGCCGTTGAGCAGAGTGATGATGAACGACTGCACGCGTTTAATCCGCCGGCCCGACGACGCACAACGGTTCGAGCGCCGCGCGCAGCTCGGCGGGCAAGTTCACGGGACGGCGCGTCGCGCGATCCACGTAGACGTGCACGAAGTGCCCTTGCGCGGCGGGCTCGGCGTCGCCGTCACGAAATAGCCCCACCTCGTAGCGCACGCTCGACGTGCCGAGCCGCGCGACGCGCAAGCCCGCCTCGATGCGATCGGGAAACACGAGCGGCGCGAAGTAGTTGCACTGCGTCTCGACGACCAGCCCGATCGTCGTGCCGTGTTCGAAATCGAGTACGCGCGCGCGGACCAGATACTCGTTCACGACGGTGTCGAAATAGCTGTAGTAGACGACGTTGTTCACGTGGCCGTAGACGTCGTTGTCCATCCAGCGCGTGGTGATCGGCAGGAAATGCGGATACGCGGCGCGGCCGGCGGGGGCGGGTTTGTTCATCGGACGTGGCGGTGGGTGGAGGCGAGGATCACAGCGACTCGGTCAGCATGCGGCGATAGTCGTCGGCGCTCGCCTCGCGCGGATTCGTGCGATGACAATGGTCGACCAGCGCGCCCTGCACGACCTTGTCGAACATGCTTTCGTCGACGCCCATTTGCCTGAGGCCGGTCGGCAGTCCAAGCCGCGCCGTCATGTCGAACAGCGCCTGCGCGAGATCCGCATGCTCGGGCACCCCCATCACGCGACGCATGCGCGCATAGCGACGCTCGGCCACCACGCTCGGCGCGCGCTCGTTGAAGCGCAGCACCGCGGGCAGCACGACCGCGTTCAGCGTGCCGTGATGCAGCGACGTGCGGCCGTTCACCTTCAGGCCGCCCAGCGGATGCGACAGCGAGTGCACACAGCCGAGGCCCTTCTGGAACGCCATCCCGCCCTGCATCGACGCGCTCATCATGTTCAGGCGCGCCTCGCGATCGCGGCCGTCCGCGCACGCGCGCTCGATGCTGTGCCACGCACGTTCGAGGCCGTCGAGCGCGATACCGTCGGCGGGCGGATTAAAGGCCGGCGCGAGGAAGGTCTCGACGCAATGCGCGATCGCGTCCATGCCGGTCGCGGCGGTCAGCCCCGGCGGCAAGCCGAGCGTGAGACCGGGATCGCACAGCGCCGATTTCGGCAGCAGATTCCACGAGTGAAAGCCGAGCTTGCGGCCGTCGTTCAGAATCACGATCGCGCCGCGCGCGACTTCGCTGCCAGTGCCGGCCGTGGTCGGAATCGCGATCAGCGGCGCGACGACGTCGGTGATCTTCGCGCTGCCGCCTTCGATCGTCGCGTACTGCGTGAGCGGCCCCGGATGCGTGGCCGCGATCGCGACGCCCTTCGCGAGATCGATCGACGAACCGCCGCCCACCGCGATCAGCCCGTCGCAGCGCTCGTCGCGATACACCTGGGCGGCCGCGAGCACCATTTCCTCGGTCGGGTTCGACGGCGTGTCGTCGAACAGCGGCACGTCGCCGAGCTGCAGCGCGTCGAGTGCCTGCCGCGCGATGCCGGCCGCGACGACGCCCTTGTCGCTGATCACCAGAGGCCGCTCGATGCCGATGCGCGTGCACTCGGACGACAGTTGCGACAGGGCGTCGTAGCCCAGATGAATATGGGTCAGGTAGTAGATGTAGGCCATGCCGTTTCTCCCTGAGCGTGCGCTCATTGACCGCCGATTGACGTGGATGATCGGTTCGGTGATGCGTCGATGGATGTGCCGAGTCGTGCGGTGTCGCGTGCGTTGTGGGCTGTCTCCATGTTGGCTGTGATTTCTGCGTCGTCTGTGTGCTGGCGAATGTTGCGGCTCGATGGGCCGAACGCCTCACTGCCCCGGCCGCTCGACGAATTCGAACGGCAACCCGCGTCGCCGCATCCATTCGCCGAGCGCCTGGCCGGTGCCCGCGCGCCACGGCCGCAGCTTCGCGGGCTCGACGAGCCGGTATTCGAGCAGCTCGGGCGACAGCGCGATCGTCCCATGCGCCTTCACGTGATACGCGATGATCAGCTCGTTCTTGCGGATGAATTCGTACACGCCGATCAGCTCGACCGACCCGGCGTGCAGCGACGTCTCCTCCATTACTTCGCGCGCGATGCCCTGCTCCGGCGTCTCGCCGTTTTCGAGGAAGCCGGTGATCAGCGCGAACATGCCCTCGGGCCACGCGGCATTGCGCGCAAGCAGGATCTTGCCCTCGTACTCGACGATCGCCGCGACGACCGGCAGCGGGTTATTCCAATGGACGTAGCCGCACTCGGTATCGGGACAGCTCTGACGGACGCGGCCGCCCTCGTGGTCGGGGTCGGCGCGTTCGGTCAGGGGTTTCGCGCAGCGGGGACAGAATCGGTACTCGGTCATGGCGGGGGACGTCTCTTTGTTTCGTGTTTTCTGGCGGGGCGTAGTTGGGTGGCTTTGCGCGTGTGCCGAGTGGTGCATCGAGGCGCCGGTGGCAACTCCGGATCCAGCAACCTCACGCGTCTTCCATCACGCGACGCACAGCTCACGCACGTCGGCGGCGAAACGCTCGACCGTGTCGGACTGCGTGTCCCACGCGCACATCAGCCGGCAACCGCCCGCGCCGATGAACTCGTAGAACTTCCAGCCGCGCGCGCGCATCGCCTTCGCGGCATGCGGCGGCAACTGCGCGAACACCGCGTTCGATTCGCTCGCAAACATGATGCTCACGCCGGGGATTTCCTGCAACCGCGTCTCCAGCAGACGCGCCATCGCGTTCGCGTGACGCGCATTGCGCAACCACACGTCGTTATCGAGCAGGCCGAGCCACGGCGCGGAGATGAAGCGCATCTTCGATGCGAGCTGTCCCGCCTGCTTCAACCGATAGGCGAAATCGTCGGCGAGCGCGCGGTCGAAGAACACCACCGCCTCGCCGACCGGCAAGCCGTTCTTGGTGCCGCCGAAACACAGCACGTCGACGCCCGCGCGCCACGTAATCTCCGACGGATGCACGTCGAGCGCGGCGACCGCGTTCGCGAAGCGCGCGCCGTCCATGTGCACCTTCAGATGACGACGCTTCGCGATCGCCGCGATGGCGCGCACTTCCTCGACGCTGTAGACGGTGCCGACCTCGGTGGACTGCGTCAGCGTGACGATCTTGGGCTTCGGATAGTGGATATCGGCGCGCCGCGTGACGATGGACTCGATCGCATCGGGCGTGAGCTTGCCGGCGATGCCCGGCGCCGTCAGCAGTTTCGAGCCGCCCGAAAAGAACTCGGGACCGCCGCATTCGTCGGTCTCGATGTGCGCGAGTTCGTGGCAAATCACCGAGTGGTACGACTGGCACAGCGAAGCGAGCGCGAGCGAATTGGCCGCCGTGCCGTTGAACACGAAGAACACTTCGCAATCGGTCTGAAACAGGTCGCGCAGACGGTCGCAGACCTGGTTGGTCCAGGAGTCGTCGCCGTAGGACGGCTCGTGGCCACTGTTGTTGGCGGCGATCAGCGCGTCGAGCGCTTCGGGACAGATGCCGGCGTAGTTGTCGGACGCGAAATGTTGCATGGTCGAGCGACGCGCCCGGCGACAGGCGCGACTGAATGACGGAAAGCGGTCATTTTAGTGCGCTCGTGCGAGATTTGTTTTCGCGTCTTAGCTGCAACCGCAATCCGGCATGCGGCCACGGCGCGGGCCACGCGGCACGCGCGTCACTGCGATCAGGCCCGCCGCCCCCGCCAGCAGCGCGCCCGCGGCGAGCCACAGCGCCAGCGAAAACGACCCCGTTTGCGCGGCAATCGGCGCGGCCACCAACGGACCCGCGATCTGACCGATGCCATAGGCCGCCGTCGCATAACCCATCAGCCCGGCCGCGTCGTCGCCGCGCAGACGCCGCGCCTCGCGCATCGCGAATAGCGTGATCGCGGTGAACGGCAGGCCGATCAGGATGCTGCCGAGCGAGAACCCGCCCGCCGTCGGCCATACGATGCCCAGCGCGATGCCGAGCGCCTGCAGCACATACGAGCCCGCGAGCAGCGCGCGGTTGTCCCAATGCACGGGCAAACGCGCGGCGAGCAACGCGCCGACGATCAGTGCCGCACCGAACATCGGCCAGAACAGGTCCGGCCACGCCGAGCCCGGCAACGCGTGGCGCGCGATGACCGGCAAAAAGGTCGCGGTGATGATGTAGCCGAAGCCCGGGATACCGTAGAGCAGGACCAGCCAGAACGCGTCGGCGCGGTGGACGGCATGGCTCGTCTGAATGCCGGCCGTACGAGGCGGCTGGTTTGCGCTGGCGCGCGATCCGGTGGCGGGCTTTGCGGTTGCGGAGCTTGCAGCGGCAGGCTTCGCTGTTCCCGCACGCCGCGCTTCGCCAAACACCGGCCATACCAGCACCGACAGCACCGCGCCGATCACCGCAAAGCCGATCCATCCGACCACCGCGCCATAGCCGCCCGCGACGCTGACCAGCAAGCCGGTGCCGACGATGCCCAAGCCGGGCCCCGTATAGATGACGCCGCTCCACGCCTGCGCGCCGAGTTCGGCGAGCCGCCGCAAGCCCCACTGCGACGCGAACACGAAGGTCCATGCGCTGACCGCGCCGGCGACGAAGCGCACCAGCGCCCACACCCAGAACTGGCCGGTGACGCCCATCGCGAGCGTCAGCAGCACGGTCGCGGCGAGTCCGACGCGCACCATGCGCGCGGGCTCGATCCGCAGCGCCGCGCACGTCATCGCGCCGGCGAAATAGCCGGCGTAATTGAACGACGCGAGCCAGCCGCCATGCTGGATATCGATCTGCGGCTGGCCGAGCGCGGCGCCGTGCAGCATCAGCGGCAGCAGCGGCGTGAATGCGAAGCGCCCGATACCGAGCGCGACGGCCAACGTGACCATGCAGGCGAGCGCCGCGCGCCGGGCGGCGTGCGGCTCGTGGAAGCGCGGGTACGCGTGGGAAGCGAGATCGTTCATGATCGGACGGTCAATCGACGATAGTGTGAATCCATGTTAGCTTGACCTTTTGATCACGAAAAGTGAATAATTAGGATGTTATTCATCGCCCGGAGAGAATCATGGATCTGGCCGCTCTGACCATCTTTCGCGCGGTCGTGCGCGAAAACGGCGTGACGCGCGCCGCGGCGAAGCTCAATCGCGTGCAATCGAACGTGACCACGCGCATCAAGCAGCTCGAGGAGCAGCTCGGCACCGAGCTGTTCATCCGCGACGGCCGCCGCCTCGTGCTGACGCCGGCCGGCGAGACGCTGCTGCCCTACGCGGAACGGCTGCTCGCGCTCGCCGACGAGGCGCGGCACGCGGTGCGCGAGGATCGTCCGAGCGGGCGTCTGCGTCTCGGCACGATGGAAAGCGTCGCGGCGACGCGTCTGCCGGGCCTGCTCGCGCAATATCACCAGCAATGGCCGGCCGTCGAACTGGAATTGGAGACCGGTACGACCGGCAGGCTGATCGAGCGGGTGCGCGAGTTCGAGGTCGATGCGGCGCTGGTCGCGACGCCGCTCGATCCGGCCACGCTCGGCGATCTGTTCGAGACCGTGCCGATCTTCCGCGAGGAACTCGTGATGCTGACGCCGCGCGGTCATCGGCCGATCCGCGAAGTGCGCGACATCGCGCTATCGACGCTGATCGCGTTCGAGCGGGGCTGCGCGTATCGCGCGTATATCGAGAAGTGGTATCTGGAGCACGGCACGCGGCCGCAACGGGTGCTGGAGCTCGGCTCGTATCACGCGATCGTCGCGTGCGTGGCGGCCGGCGCGGGCGTCGCGGTCGCACCGCGCTCGGTGCTCGATCTGCAGACCGACACGAGCAATATCGCGGTGCACGAATTGCCCGATATCGGCATGATCGACACGCTGCTGGTGTGGCGACGCGGGCATTTTTCGTCGGCGCTCAATGCGCTGCGACGCACGCTGGTGGCGTCGCAGGAAGGGACGGCCGAGGTGGATGCGGTGGCGTCCGCGGATGCGAATGTGGTCTGATCGTTGAATCCGCCCCGCCGACCAGGTTCGACGCAACCCGGTCGGCTTCAGCAAAAGCGAAGGGACCACGCAACGCGCCGATCCTGCTGGCGCACAGCGTGGCCCCTTCGTCGAACCCGGCTCGACTTCGCGTCGAGCCGGACTCAACCGACCATCAGAATCAAAGCTGCCCTTCGACCCAGCCCTTGACGCCCGCGAGCGCCGCCGGCAGGTTGGCCGGCTCGGTACCGCCGGCCTGCGCCATGTCCGGACGGCCGCCGCCCTTGCCGCCCACCTGCTGGGCCACGAAGTTGACCAGTTCGCCCGCCTTGACCTTCTTGCTGGCGTCGGCGGTCACACCCGCGATCAGGCTGACCTTGCCGCCTTCCACCGACGCGAGCACGATCGCCGCGCTCTTCAGCTTGTCCTTGAGCTTGTCGACCGTTTCGCGCAGCGTCTTCACGTCCGCGCCTTCGAGCGTCGCCGCGAGCACATGCACGCCGCCGACTTCGATCGCCTGGCCCGCGAGTTCGTCGCCCTGGCTCGACGCCATCTTCGACTTCAGCGCGCCCAGTTCCTTCTCGAGCGCCTTCACCTGGTCTTGCACCTGGCCGATGCGCTGCGTGAGTTCCGCCGGTTGTGCCTTCAGCACGGCCGCGGCCGCGTTGACGCGCGCTTCGAGCTCCTGCACGTAGCGCACCGCGTTGTCGCCGGTGATCGCCTCGACGCGACGGATACCGGCCGCGACGCCGCCTTCCATCACGATCTTGAAGAAACCGATGTCGCCCGAGCGATTCACGTGCGTACCGCCGCACAGCTCACGCGAGAAGCCGAGGTCGAGCACGCGCACTTCGTCGCCGTACTTTTCGCCGAACAGCGCCATTGCGCCGCCCTTCACCGCCTCGTCGTACGACATCACACGCACGATGCCGGGCGCGTTCGCCAGCACTTCGGCGTTGACGATTTCCTCGACGCGGCGGATCTGCTCGTCCGTCATCGGCGCGTTGTGGGCGAAGTCGAAGCGGGTCTTGTCGGCGTCGACGAGCGAGCCCTTCTGCTGCACGTGCGAACCGAGCACTTCGCGCAACGCCTTGTGCATCAGGTGCGTGGCCGAGTGGTTGCGCGCCGTGCGGGCGCGGCGCACCGCGTCGATTTCGGCCTTGACGATGTCGCCGAGCTTCAGCGTGCCCTGCTCGAGCGTGCCGTGGTGGCCGACCACGTCGGCCTGAACCTTCAGCGTATCGACGACCGCAAAGCGCGTGCTGGCGTTCGCGAGCACCCCCTGGTCGCCGACCTGGCCGCCCGACTCCGCGTAGAACGGCGTGTGATCGAGCACGACGACCGCCTGCTGGCCGGCCTGCGCCTGCTGCACCGACGCTCCATCGACGTACAGCGCGACGACCTTTGCGTCGTCGAAGACGATTTCTTCGTAGCCGTGGAAGGTGGTCTTCGCACCCGAGTATTCGAGGCCCTGCGCCATCTTGAACTTGCCCGCCGCGCGAGCCTGCTCGCGCTGACGCGCCATCGCATCGTCGAACGCGGATTCGTCGACCGTCACTTCGCGCTCGCGGCAGACGTCCGCGGTCAGGTCGAGCGGGAAGCCGTAGGTGTCGTGCAGCTTGAACGCGAGTTCGCCGTCGAGCGTCTTGCCGCTGGTTTTGCCACCTGCGGCGTCGAGATCGGCCAAAGCGGCTTCGAGAATCGACATGCCGTGTTCGATCGTCTCGAAGAAGCGCTCTTCTTCCTGACGCAGCACGTCAGTCACGCGCTGCTCGGCCTGCTTCAGTTCAGGGTAAGCGTCGCCCATCTGCGCGACGAGGTCGGCGACGAGGCGATGGAAGAACGAACCCTTCTTGCCGAGCTTGTAGCCGTGGCGGATCGCGCGGCGCACGATACGGCGCAGCACGTAGCCGCGGCCTTCGTTGCCCGGAATCACGCCGTCGACGATCAGGAACGAGCACGCGCGGATGTGATCGGCGATCACCTTCAGCGAGTTGTTGCCCAGATCGGTCACGCCGGTTTCGCGGCCAGCGGCTTGAATGAGCGCCTGGAACAGGTCGATCTCGTAGTTGCTGTGCACGTGCTGCAGCACCGCGGCGATGCGCTCGAGGCCCATGCCGGTGTCCACGCATTGCTTCGGCAGCGGCGTCATGTTGCCCTGAGCGTCGCGGTTGAACTGCATGAACACGAGGTTCCAGATTTCGATGTAGCGGTCGCCGTCTTCCTCGGGCGATCCCGGCGGCCCGCCCCACACGTCCGCGCCGTGGTCGTAGAAGATTTCCGAGCACGGGCCGCACGGGCCGGTGTCGGCCATCTGCCAGAAGTTGTCCGATGCGTAGCGCGCGCCCTTGTTGTCGCCGATGCGGACGATGCGCTCGACCGGCACGCCCACTTCCTTCGCCCAGATGTCGTGCGCTTCGTCGTCTTCCTGGTAGACGGTGACCCAGAGCTTGTCTTTGGGCAGCTGGTAGACGCCGGTCAGCAGTTCCCACGCGTAGTGGATCGCGTCGCGCTTGAAGTAGTCGCCGAACGAGAAGTTGCCGAGCATCTCGAAGAACGTGTGGTGACGCGCGGTGTAGCCGACGTTCTCGAGGTCGTTGTGCTTGCCGCCGGCGCGCACGCTGCGCTGCGCTGTCGTGGCCCGCGAATACGGACGCGATTCCGCGCCGAGGAACACATCTTTGAACTGCACCATCCCCGAATTGGTGAAGAGCAGTGTCGGGTCGTTGCCGGGCACGAGGCTCGACGAACGGACGATCGTATGGCCCTTCGATTCGAAGAACTTGAGGAATTTCTCGCGGATTTCAGCGGCTTTCATAGCGGGCGGGGGACGGTCCTGACGGTTCCTGACGGAGACTGGCGGTCGGTGGGATGCGCCAACTGTCGGTTTCTTTAAACGACTGATTATACGGGATCGGCAAGCGCGCGCGGCGCTGCGCGCCGCCTGGTTGGCGCTCGCGTGTCCGCTCGTCCGATCCGCGCCATGACGTTCGGCTGACTGCGCCCGCGAGCGCGAATCGCTTAAGATGACTTCCGCGAAACTACGCGCGAAATAACGCATGGCAGCTCGCCGCGCGGCCTGCAACCATCAGGAGACATTCAGGAACATGGGCGCTCTCAGTCACATCCGCGTGCTGGATCTCACCCGCGTGCTCGCGGGTCCGTGGTGCACGCAGACGCTCGCCGATTTCGGCGCCGACGTCATCAAGATCGAACGCCCCGAGGTCGGCGACGACACGCGCCACTGGGGGCCTCCCTATCTGAAAACGCCGGACGGCGCGGACACGCGCGAGGCCGCCTACTATCTCGCGGCGAACCGCAACAAGCGCTCGGTCACGCTCGACATCGCGTCGCCCGAGGGTCAGCGGATCGTGCGCGAACTGGCCGCGCAAAGCGACGTCGTGCTCGAGAACTACAAGGTCGGCCAGTTGAAGAAGTACGGCCTCGACTATGACTCGCTCAAAGAGGTCAAGCCCGACCTGATCTACTGCTCGGTCACGGGCTTCGGGCAGACCGGCCCGTATGCGCAACGCGCCGGTTACGACTTCATCGTGCAGGGGATCGGCGGCTTCATGAGCATCACCGGCGAGCGTGACGCTCAGCCGGGCGGCGGCCCGCAGAAGGCCGGCGTCGCGATCGCCGACCTGATGACCGGCATGTACTCGACGATCGCGGTGCTGACCGCGCTCACGCACCGCGACCGCACCGGCGTTGGCCAATACATCGACATGGCGCTGCTCGACGTGCAGGTCGCGATGCTCGCCAACATGAACTCGAACTACCTCGCGAGCGGCCAGCCGCCGGCGCGCTGGGGCAATGCGCATCCGAACATCGTGCCCTACCAGACCTTCCAGACCAGCGACGGCTGGATCATCGTCGCGGTCGGCAACGACGGACAGTTCCGCAAGTTCGTCGAAGTGGGCGGCAGCCCGGAACTCGCCGACGACGAGCGTTTCGCAACCAACCCCGCGCGCGTGCGCAACCGCGAACTGCTCGTGCCGATGCTCGCGGACATGGTCCGCCTGCAGGGCAAGCAGCAATGGATCGCGGCGCTCGAAGCGGCCGGCGTGCCGTGCGGGCCGATCAACAACCTCGACGAAGTGTTCGACAACGAGCAGGTGGTCGCGCGCGGTCTGCAGGTCGATCTGCCGCATCCGTCGGGCGGCACGGTCAAGCTGGTGCGCAATCCGATCACCATGACCGGCACGCCGCCGCAGGCGCTGAGCCATCCGCCGCTGCTTGGCGAGCATACCGAGCGGGTGCTGAGCGATGTGCTCGGATACGACGCGCAGACGATTGCCGAGTTGAAGCGCAAAGCGGTGATCTGATCGAGGAGGCGGCGAGACTCAGCGCATCGCCGTTAGCGAAGCCAGCCAGCCCCGCCCCTCGTCCCAATCGTCGAGACCGCTGTCGGCGTTGATGTGGCCGCGCGCGCCGATCCCGATCCAGCGGCTGCCCCACGCGTTCGCGCAGGTTTGTGAAAACGGCACGCCGCCATAAGGATCGTCGCTGCTCGCCACCACGATCGTCGCAAACGGCAGGCGGGTGAGCGGCACCGGCGCAAAGCCGCCCGCGTCCCTCGGGAAGTGCGCTTCGTCCGGATCGGGCACGGCGACCAGCAGCGCGCCGGCCACCTTCGCGAGCTGCGCCGCGCTTGCGTACTGCGAGGCCCAGAACGCCGTGGTCAGACAGCCGAGGCTGTGAGCGGCGAACACGACCGGCGCGT
Organism: Paraburkholderia sp. 31.1; assembly: GCF_014397645.1. NCBI lineage: Bacteria > Pseudomonadati > Pseudomonadota > Betaproteobacteria > Burkholderiales > Burkholderiaceae > Paraburkholderia > Paraburkholderia sp. 31.1. The sequence continues at coordinate 78,162 of NZ_VZQN01000008.1, read as the reverse complement.
CCACGGCGTCAAGCGCGGCGGCCAGCGTGCGGCACCAGGCGTCGCGCGAAGGGTGGTCCCAGTCCGGCATCTGCACGCGGACGACCGCGGGATCGAGCGCTTCCCAACGCGTTTGCCAGTGGCCTGGGCCGGAGTCCAGATAGCCCGGCAGTACGAGTGTGGTTGGTTGGTGTTCGCTCATCGTGCTTCCCCGTGTTCGGCTTATCGCCCGCTCGCGGGATAGCGCGGCGGGCCGTCTACCGTATCACGCGTGCCACGCCGCCACCACGGGGATCGCTCGCGGGCTCGGGTGTCGTGCCGTCCACGCGGATCATCTGCACGTCGCCGTTGAACGACTGCTGCTCGACCGTGAAGCCGAGCGCCTTCAATTGCGTGGCGAGCTCATCCGGCGCGGGACGGTACGGCTCGAAGTAGATCGTCTTTGGCGGCAGCAGTTGATGATGGAAACGCATCGCGGCGAGCGCGTCCGTCGGTGACATGTCGAAGTCGTACAGATTCGTCATCACCTGGAAGATCGTCGTCAGGATGCGAGAGCCGCCGGGCGTGCCGATCGCTAGCGCGATCTTGCCGTCCTTCAGCAGCAGCGTGGGCGTCATCGACGAAATCGGGCGGCGGCCCGGCGCGATCGCATCCGGCTCGGCATCGGCGGCGCCGGGTGTCGACGCCGCGCCGGTCGCGCCAGCGACGGCTGGCTTGATCACGAAATCGTCCATCGCATCGTTCAGCAGGAACCCGCCGCCGTCCACCACGACGCCCGAGCCGAAATCGCCGTTCAGCGTGTAGGTGTTCGACACCGCGTTGCCCCATTTGTCGACCACCGAGAAATGCGTGGTTTGCGCCTTCTCCGTCGCCGCGCCGCCGTCGACACCGGGTTTCACCGTCGCGGCGGCCGGCGCTTCGTCGGCTTTGACTTCGGCCGCGCGCTGCGCGAGGTAGGCGTCGTCGATCAGCTTCGCGACCGGCACCGGCGATGCGTCCGGGTCGCCGATATGGTGCTGCCGGTCCGCGAACACGCGATCCTCGATCTGCGCGATCAGATGGATGTACGGCGCTGAATTCAACGCAAGGCCGTCGAACGCCGGCTGCAGATCGGCCCGCATCTTCAGCATCTGGATCAGCCCGAGGCCGCCCGAGCTCGGCGGCGGCGCGGTGATCACGCGGTAGCCGTGCCAGTCGGCCGCGAGCGGCTCGCGCCACAGAGCCTTGTACTGGCTCAGATCCTGGCTCGTGATCAGGCCGTGGCCGTACATCTGCGCGGCGATCATTTGAGCGGTGCGGCCCTCGTAAAACTCGCGGCCGCCGTCGCTCGCGATCCGCCCCAGCGTCTGCGCGAGTTCCGGTTGGCGCAGCATCGCGCCCGCCTTCAGGTTCGCGAAGTAGGCGTCGAAATTGGTTTTGCCGGCGAAACTCTTCGCGGCCGCGTCGCGTCGCTGTTGCAGCCGCGGGTCGACCTGGAAGCCGTCGGTCGCGTAGTGGATCGCGGGCGCGAGCACCTGCTTCCATTTGAGCTTGCCGAAGCGCCGCTGCGCTTCCCACATGCCATCGACAGTGCCCGGCACGGCCGCCGCGCGATGCCCGACCGTGCTGATGCCCGGCGCCACGTTGCCCTTGTCGTCGAGGTACATGTCGCGGGTCGCCTGCTGCGGCGCGCGCTCGCGATAGTCGAGAAAATACGGCTTGCCGTCGACCAGCAGCGTCATGAAACCGCCGCCGCCGAGGTTGCCCGCATCGGGCCGCGTGACGGCGAGCGTGAAGGCCATCGCAACCGCGGCATCGACCGCGTTGCCGCCTGCGGCGAAGATCTGCTGCGCGGTGTCAGCGCTGTAGCTATCCGGCGCGGCGACGGCCGACGCATCGAGCGCCGGCTTCGGCGCCGGTGTTTTCGCGGCGGCGGACAGCGGCGCGGCCACGTTCACGGCAAGCGCGGCAAACCAGGCCGAAGCGAGCACACGACGGTTACGGCAAGAAAATCGGGCGCTAGCCAAAGCGCGGGCAAAGGGCGCGCGAAACGCGCCGTGCGTCGGGACAGACATCCGATAAAACTCCGGCAACGAGGCGAGCATGGCGCACGAGCAGCGGAGCCTCGTGCAGGAAGATGAAGGACAGCGTGGACGGCTCGGGCAAGCCCGCCCCGCACGAAGGCCCAGCACAGGCGCGCGGGCCGCGCGCAGCAGCGCATCCTAAGTCGGCGCGTCGCGCGTCGCCAACCCGTTTTACCTCCTGTTACAGCCCCGCGCGCCGGCTTCCCTGACTCCGGCAGCCGCGCCAAACCCACTGCGCCGTTGGCTGCGCGCCGCAACCACCTGCCGCGAACGGGCTCGTCGGGTAGAATTGACGGCTACACGGGCGCATTGCGCGCCCCCACGGACTCTCATCTTCTCGCATGAATACCGAACGCAACGACGCGCCCGCGACATCCAATTTCATCCGCAACATCATCGACGACGACAACCGCACCGGCAAATGGAGCCAGCGCGTCGAAACGCGCTTCCCGCCGGAGCCGAACGGCTATCTGCACATCGGTCACGCAAAGAGCATCTGCCTGAACTTCGGCGTCGCGCGCAGCTACGGCGGCGTGTGCCATCTGCGCTTCGACGACACCAATCCGGAGAAGGAAAGCGTCGAGTACGTCGAGTCGATCATCGACTCGGTGCGCTGGCTCGGCTTCGAATGGGAAAAGGACCGCACCGAGCATCTGTACTTCGCGAGCGACTACTACGACAAGCTGTACGAGTTCGCGGAGCTGCTGATCCAGCGCGGCAAGGCTTACGTGGATAGCCAGTCGGCCGAGGAAATCCGCGCGAACCGCGGCTCGGCCACCGAAGTCGGCACGCCGTCGCGCTTCCGCGAGCGTTCGGTCGCGGAAAACCTCGACCTGTTCCGCCGCATGAAGGCGGGCGAGTTCAAGGAAGGCGAGCACGTGCTGCGCGCGAAGATCGACATGTCGTCGCCGAACTTCAACATGCGCGACCCGGTCATCTACCGCATCCGTTTCGCGCATCACTACCGTACCGGCGACACCTGGTGCGTGTACCCGATGTACGACTACACGCACTGCATCTCGGACGCGCTCGAAAACATCACGCATTCGCTGTGCACGCTCGAATTCGAAGACCATCGGCCGCTGTACGACTGGATCCTGAACGAACTCGCCGAGGCCGGTGTCTTCGGGCGTCCGCTGCCGCAGCAAATCGAGTTTTCGCGCCTGAACCTGACCTATGCGATCACCAGCAAGCGCAAGCTGCTGCAACTCGTCAACGAAGGCCATGTGGAAGGCTGGGACGACCCACGCATGCCGACCATCGTCGGCTTGCGCCGGCGTGGCTTCACGCCCGAGTCGATCCAGCTGTTCTGCGAGCGCATCGGCGTGACCAAGGTCGACTCGTGGATCGACATGAGCGTGTTCGAAGGCGCGCTGCGCGACGATCTCGACGAGAAGGCGCCGCGCATCGCCGCCGTGCTCGATCCGGTCAAGCTGATCATCGACAACTTCCCCGAACGCCTCACCGAGCCGTGCCACGCACCGGTGCATCCGCATCATCCGGAACAGGGCCTGCGCGAGTTTCCGATTTCGCGCGAGCTGTGGATCGAGCGCGAGGACTTCGCGCAGACGCCGCCGAAGGGCTACTTCCGCCTGTTCCCGGGCAACAAGGTGCGGCTGCGCTACGGCTACGTGATCGAATGCACGCACGCGGACAAGGACGAGAACGGCAATATCGTCGCGGTGCACTGCAACTACTTCCCGGACAGCAAATCGGGCACCGAAGGCGCGAACAATTACAAGGTCAAGGGCAACATCCACTGGGTCAGCGCGGCGGCCGCGTGCCCGGCCGAAGTGCGCATCTACGACCGGCTGTTCAAGGAACCGCAACCGGACGCCGGCGGCCGCGACTTCCTCGAAGCGCTGAATCCGGACTCGAAACGCGTGGTCCAGGCCTACCTCGAAACCGGCGCGCGCCATGCGCTGCCGGAGCAGCGCTACCAGTTCGAGCGCCACGGCTACTTCGTCGCCGACCGCGTCGATTCGAAGCCGGGTAAGCCCGTATTCAACCGCATCGTCAGTCTGCGCGACAGTTGGGGCAAGCCGGCCTGAGCCCGCGCCAGCGAGGGCCCGGCGTTGCGGGCCCATCCGGGTTGCCGGATGTTTCGATCGACACTCACTGCGCGCTCGCCTGAGCGCGCCGGTCCGGGAGGTCCGATGAAGGTTGCAGACCGCCACGGGGAAGGGTCTGAAGGTAGGGTTCGCGTCGCACGGAGCGCGTGCGGCTCACGCTTCCCGCGTCTGCTGCGCGGCATGCACAGCGTGCTGCTTACGCTGGCCGCCTGCGGCGTGCTCGCGTTCGCCGGCCCCGCCCGCGCGGATGAACTGACCGGCACGCTGAGAAAGATCCACGACGACGGCGTCGTCGTGCTCGGCGTGCGAGAGGCGTCGATCCCGTTCTCGTACTTCGATGGCAAGCGCACGGTCGGCTACTCGCAGGCGATCGCGATGCAGATCGTCGACGAAATCAGGAAAACGCTCGGCATGGCGCAGCTGCGGGTTCACGAAGTCACGGTCACGTCGTCGAACCGCATGCCGATGCTGCTGAACAACCAGATCGATCTCGAATGCGGCTCGACCACGCACACGGCCGAGCGCGAAAACGTCGCCGCGTTTTCAGACAGCTTTTTCCAGTACGCGGTGCGCATGATCACGCGCAGGAACAGCGGCATCACCGATTTCCCCGATCTGGCCGGCAAGCCGGTCGTGACGACCGCGGGCACGTCCGACGAGCGCCTGCTGCGCAGCCTCAACACCGACAAGCAGCTGAACATGCGCATCATGAGCGTGCGCGACCATCAGGACGCCTTCAACAAGATGAAGGACGGTCACGCGGTGGCGTTCGTGATGGACGAGCCGATCGTCTACGGTTTCAAGGCGACCGACCCGCATCCCGACGATTTCATCGTGACGGGCACGCCGCTTGGCTACGAGGTTTATGCGTGCATGTTCCGCAAGGGCGACGAGCCGTTCCGCGCGCTCGTGAATCGCGTGATCGTGCGCTCGCAGACGTCCGGCGACGCCGAGCGTCTGTATCGGCAGTGGTTCACGCAGCCGATTCCGCCGCATGGCATCAACGTCAATTTCCCGCTGTCGGAGCAGAACCGCGCGTTGTTCGCGCATCCGAACGACCACGCGCTCGATTGAAGGCGGCGTGCGCCGTCTATAGCGACCGGTGCAACTCCGTGAGCGACAGCGTCGTCTCGAAGAGCCGCGTCAGACTACGGCTCGCATAGCGCGGCACCTCTTCGATCGACGCCCAGCGGTAGTCGTCCATTTCGGGGATCAGCGTGCCGTCCGAGCGGCGCGGAAACAGCGACGTGCAGGTGCACGTGCTCAGATCGAGCTCGCCGGCACCCGCGCGCGCCGCGAACAGATGCAGGTCCTTGTCGCGCCGGTAGACGAACAGGCCGAGATCCTTCAGCCGATCGGCCTCGAGCGCGATGCCGGTTTCCTCGACCAGCTCGCGCAGCGCCGTCACGTGCGGCGCCTCGCCGTCCTCGCCCTGGCCTTTCGGGATGTCCCAGTGCGTCGTTTCGGTGGCGTGCGCGAGCAGCACGCGTCCGTCGGGATCGAGCAGCACGATCCCGCACGAGACGATTCGCGGGCTCATCGCGCAGCCTCACTGCATGCACCTCTCGCGCCGCGCTCACGCATGCTCAACGCTTCTGCAGCTGCCAGGCGCCACCTTCCTTGCAGAAGTTCGGACGCAGGTTCATCGATTGCCCTTTCGCATTGAGTACGACCCCGAGGGTGCGGCAGGTGCGTCCGCCGTCGGTCGAGGTGCTGTCCATCGAGATGGTCGCGTCGATCTTCACGCTATTGCCGGTGCCGTCGTTGACCCACGTGAAGCTCTCGCCGTCCTTCCTGTCATTGAGCGCGCTCATGACCGCATGCTTGATCGAGGCGTTGTCACGCTGTCTCATATAGGTGATCGGCGTGTCGCTCAGAAAGCCGAGGTTCGCCGCTTGCGCGCCGATCGCCGCACCGAGCAGGAGGCTCGCGGCACTGAGGTGGAACAGCACACGGGTTCGCGTCGACATGTAGGACTCTCCTCGAAGTGTGCACGGCGCGCACGGGCGCACGGCGGCTTTTGATCCTGACCTCAAAAGCATAGCATGCACACTTCGGCAGGCAGCGCGCCATCGACGCGGCCATCAACGGGCGGCGGCCGTCCCCTGCAGGCGGAACGTGTTGACGACGTCGCGCAGCATCTGCGCCTGCTCCTGCATCGACTGCGCGGCGGCCGCCGCCTGTTCGACCATCGCCGCGTTCTGCTGCGTGGTCTCGTCCATCTGCGCGATCGCGAGATTGACCTGCTCGATGCCGCGGCTCTGCTCGTCGGACGCGGCGGAAATCTCGCTGATGATATCGGTCACGCGCTTCACCGCATCGACGAGCGACTCCATCGTGCCGCCCGCCTTCTCGACGAGCGTCTTGCCGCTGCCGACGCGCGCGACCGAATCCTCGATCAACGTCTTGATCTCCTTGGCCGCGTCGGCGCTGCGGCGCGCGAGGTTGCGCACCTCGCCCGCGACGACCGCGAAGCCGCGGCCCTCCTCGCCGGCGCGCGCGGCTTCGACGGCCGCGTTCAGCGCGAGGATGTTGGTTTGAAACGCGATGCTTTCGATCACGCCGATGATATCGACCACCCGCGCCGAGCTCGCCGCGATGCTCTGCATGTTCGCGACGACGTGCTGCACGGCCTCGCCGCCCTCGCCCGCGAGCTGCGACGCCGAGCGCGCCATGCGATTGGCCTGCAGGGCGTTGTCGGCGTTCTGCTTGACGGTCGCCGTCAGCTGCTCCATGCTCGCGGCCGTTTCGCCGAGCGACGACGCCTGCTGTTCCGTTCGCGCCGACAGATCGAGATTGCCCGCGGCGATCTCTTCGGCCGCGACCGTGATCGTTTCGGTGCCGCCGCGAATGCGCCGGATCGCGTCGGCGAGGCGGCTTTGCATGCGCTGCATCGCGAACAGCATGCTTTCCTGATCGTCGCCGGCCAGCGTGACCGGGCACGACAGATCGCCGTCTGCGATCGTCTCCGCGACGCTCGCTGCATAGGCGGGCTCGCCGCCGAGACTGCGCTTCACGTTGCGGATGATCAGCACGAGCGCGACGGTGCTGAAGCTGCCGATCGCGAGGATCGTCAGCAGATAGCGCAGCAGGTCGGCGCGGAACGCCGCGTCGATGTCGTTGACGTAGACACCCGAAATCAGATACCAGTCCCACGCGGCAAAGCGCTTGACGAAGCTGATCTTCGGCACGCGCTCGTTGTTGCCGGCGAGGCGGCCCATGTAATCGACGAAGCCCTGCCCGTGCGCCTGCGCGACCTTTACCATTTCGACGAACAGCAGCTTGCCGTCGCTGTCCGCGTAGTGCGACACGTCCTTGTTGCGCAGATCGGCGAGCATCGGATGCATGATCACGACCGGCGTGGCAGTCGACACGATCATGTAGCCGCTGCCGGGGTAGCGCATCGCGGAGAGCCGCGCCAGCGCCTGCTGCCGCGCCTGTTCGGGCGTCAGCTCGTGCTGGTCGGCGCGCTGCGCGTAGTCGGCGACGATGCCGTAGGCGCTTTCCACGACGTTCTGCACCGCCGACTTGCGCTCGGCCAGCATCGTCGCGCGCGACTGCCATGCGGCCCAGCCGCCGAGGCCGAGCAGGCCGAGCCACGTAATCAGCAGCGCGAGCCAGAGTTTGGTGTTGAGGCTAAGTCGGTTCACGCTGATTCCTCCATCGCGGCGCGTCACACGGTTCTGTTGGATTAACGGCGCCGCGCGCGATTTCCTGAGTCGGGAAACACCCGAAGCGAGCCGTACGAACACGCGACAGCCTGACAGCCACCGGGCGCGCAACATGGCACAAAAACAAAAAAGGGTTACAGGCGCGAAACCTGTAACCCTTCGATGATTCTGGTACGGCAGGAGGGGCTCGAACCCCCGACCCTCGGCTTAGAAGGCCGATGCTCTATCCAGCTGAGCTACTGCCGTATGGATCGATATCTGCATGAAACCGGCACTCGCGGCGAGCCGCCCGATTTCCCACAAACTAAAATTCTAACTGACCTGCAACCAACCGGGCCCGGATTATAACCGATCGCCCGGCGCGCTCAGACCGGCTGCGGATGCAGCATGAACCAGCCGAGGAACAGGATCCCCGCGATCGCGCAGTACGCGCCGAACGACGCGAGACGTCCGCGGCCTTCGAAATAGCGCATCAGGAAACGCACGCTCAGGTACGCTGCGATCGCGGTCAGCACGCCGCCGAGCACTGCGTCGGCAAGCTGGCTCGGCGCGTGAAGCAGCTTCGGCAGTTCGAGTACGCCAGCCGCGAAAATGATCGGCGTGCCGAGCAAGAACGAAAACTCGGCGGCTTTCTCGGTGGTGAGGCCGGCCGCGTTGCCGGCGATCATCGTCAGGCCACTGCGCGAGAAGCCCGGAATCAGCGCGCCGATCTGCGCGAGGCCGACGAAGAACGCCTGGCGCAACGTCAGCTTTTCCGGCGGTTGATGCGCGCGCGCGCGTTGCAGACGATCGCCGAACCACAGCAGCACGCCATTCACGATCAACGCAATCGCGACGATCCGCAGATCATGAAAAAGCGCCTCGAGGCGCTTTTCCAGCACGAGACCGACGAGGCCCGCCGGAATCGTACCGATGATCAGCGCCCACATCATGTGACCGTCGTCGTTGCGGCGGCCGCCGAGCGACGCGAAGAAACCGCGCACCAGCGCGTACCAGCGCGCGCGGAAGTACCACAGCAGCGCGAACGCGGTGCCGAGATGCAGGGCGACGAGGAACGGCAGCAGTTGCGGCGCATGCTTGTCGATATGCATGTCGAACAGGGCTGGCACGAGCAGCGTGTGGCCAAGGCTGCTCACCGGAAACAGTTCGGTAACGCCTTGCAGCACGCTCAGAAAAATGAGAAACGACAGGTTCACGCGGCGGTCCTTGTAAGCAAAGTGTCGAGAACTGCGCGCCGCACAAAAGGGGAGCCGGCGCGTCAAAGGCGCACCGATTATGCCTGGCTACACACCCAGCGCCAAGCGGTTAGGCCACATTCGGAGAGATATTGACGCGCCGCGTCACAACTCGACACCGTTGTTACGCGAGAGCAAGAAAGCGGGCGGCGGATTCGTCGCGCGCGTGCTGCGAAAGCAGGGAATGAAACCAGCGGATCAGCGTTTGAGAGAGTGGAAGAAGTAGTACGTGCTGGCGGTGAATATACCGAATAAGGCCACCGCCATTGCCGTTGCGAGATCCATGATGCCTCCTGAGCCGATTCGCCCGGGAGTCGGATGGACCGGACGCTCCGACGGATTATCAATAGGATTCTCCCTTTTCCGACACCCGCAATTTCCCGGGAAGGGTTTCCCCGTAGCGCAAAGCAGCGCAAAATCGCGGTTTCGCCGCGCGAGACGCAGTCGCAGCGAATGGCGCAAAACGCCGCTTCCATGCAGATGCAACGGCCGACCCACGCGGCCGCTTTGCGCGACCCTCAACCTCTATCTGGCTAGCTATTGACCATGCCCCTCTCCCCGGAACAGGACATTCTCGAGATCGCCCAGGACGCCTCGGTGCTCCGTTTTTCGCCGCAAGCCGGCGGCCGTCTGCTGTCGTGGACGATCGACGGCGAAGAGGTGATTCACTGGCCCGAGCACGCCGACTGGAGCGTGCCCGCGCGGATTCGCGGCGGCAATCCGCTGCTGTTTCCATTTCTCGGCCGTCATCGCGTCGACGGCAAGATCGGCTATTGGCGTGACGCGCGGGGCACCGTGCGCGAGCTGCCGATGCACGGCTTCGCGCGCGACCTGCCGTTCGAGCCTCACGCCGACGTGCATGGCGCCGGCCTGCGGATGGTGCTGACCGACAGTGAAGCGACCCGCGGCTCCTATCCGTTCGGCTTCCGCTTCGAGGCCGCCTACGAGCTCATCGATCCGCGCACGCTCGACGTGACGCTGACCACCACCAATACCGGCGACGCGCGCCTGCCCTACTACGCCGGCCATCACTTCTACTTCACGCTGCCGCACATGCAGCGCGCGCAAACGACGCTCGAACTGCCGCGCACCGAGCGGTGCCGTCAGCTCGAGGACGGCTCGATCAGCCCCGCCGAGCCGGGCGAAGCGAGCTACACGCTCGACGAAGACCGGATCTACGACCGCTTCCATTGCCTGACCGGCACGCCCGATCGACCGGTGAGGGTCGAGGCGCCGGGCATCGATCGCGTGATCACGATCGATCTGCAGCGGCCCGGCTCGGTGCCCTGGTACGCGGTGACGACGTGGACTGAAACGCCGCAGTCGGACTTTTACTGCGTGGAGCCGTGGCTCGGGTTGCCCGATGCGATCCACAACGGCCGAGGTTTGCGCTGGCTCGAGCCGGGACAAACCGAAACGGCGGCACTGCGCATTACCGTCGAGAAAACCAACTGATACGCCGGCGCCGGCGGCGAGCCGCTCGAAGCGGCCGCCCGCCACTTCGCTCCCCTCGCCGGGGGGCGCAACACAAAACCGTTAGAATCGAACGCTTTGTCAGTCTGTGCCGCGTGATCGGGATCAGCGCGCGGCAGTGCTTTGCGAGGTCCAATGCTGGAAACGACAAGAATCAAACGACTCGGCTGCGCGGCATTGCTCGCGCTGCTCGCCGCGTGCGGGTCGGCGCCGGTGGGGCCGGGCTACTACCGGGTCGAACGGGGCGACACGCTGTCGAAAATCGCGCGCGGCAACCGGCAATCGGTGCAGAACATCGCACGCTGGAACAACCTGACCAATCCCGACAGTATCGAGGTCGGCCAGGTGCTGCGCGTCGCGCCACCGGGCGGCGCGGCGTCGACGAGCGGCGCGATCCGCAGCGGCGGTGGCGGTACCAGCAGTGGCAGCGCGAGCGCGGCGGTCGCGCCGCGTCCTGCGCCCGCGGACACTGCGCCGGCGACCGCGCCCGCGCCGATCTCGCTGGTATGGCCGGCCGACGGCACGGTGTTCCGCCGTTTCGACGGCGGCAACTCGAAGGGTATCGATATTGCCGCGGCGGCCGGCACGCCCATCGTCGCGGCGGCGCCTGGCACCGTCGTCTATGCGGGCAACGGTCTGCGCGGCTACGGCAATCTGCTGATCCTCAAGCACAACGCCGACTATCTGACCGCTTACGCGCATAACCGCGCGCTGTTGGTGAAGGAAGGCGAATCGGTCAAGCGCGGCCAGAAAATCGCCGAAATGGGCGACACCGATACCGATCGCGTAATGCTGCATTTCGAACTGCGCTACCAGGGCCGTTCGATCGATCCGTCGAAACAACTGCCACCGCGCTAGGCGGCGGGCGCGGGAACCCGCCATGCTATAAACGCTCAATTCGAAGCGGCGTGGCTGCGCGCCACGCCCTTCCGTTATTTGCAAGGAATCTGAAATGAAAAGCCCATTGGCGCGCGTCGCGGCGGCTGCGACGATCAGTCTTGGCCTCCTGACGCTCGGCGGCCTCGGCGGCTGCTCGACCACGACCACGATGACCTATCTGCCGAGCGGCGACACCGGCTTCGCGATCAACTGCAGCGGCAGCGATGCCAGCACGAGCTGGGCCGAGTGCTACAAGCGCGCGGGCGAAACCTGCGGCAACTACGGCTACGACGTGGTTTCGAAAGACGTCGACAACGGCGCGACGTCGGGCGGCACGATCGGTGGGATTTTCGGCGCGAATGTGAAAAACCGTTCGATGGTCATCCGCTGCAAGCAGTAAAAGGCCGCGCGCCGTGCGGCCCGCGCGGCCGCCGAGCGGCAGAGCGTCACCGCTTAGCGGCGTCGCCAGCGCCCGGAGCGCGGATCGATGCGCGCGGCGAAGCGCACCAGCAACGCGAGCGCGATTAGCCACACGCCGACAAAAATGATCACCCCGGTCATGAGTCTCACGCCGAAACAAATAATCCGCCATCATCGGCCGCACATGTGAATTCGCGGTGAAGATCGCTGCGGCAGGTTAAACATCCGCGTAAATCCATTCAAAAAAAAGCCCGGCACGAGGCCGGGCTAACGGGGGTTCGGCGCATATCGGCAAAGGACCGGTTCACCATGCGCCAGAACGAAATCTAACAATCTGCATTTCCAAGCGCAATGGATTAATTTTGCGGCCAATGTTACACGGCGTACGGATTCCGCAATCCGTGAATCGGAAATGTCGGAATCAGACCGGCTTAATGCGCCGCAGCTGGGATACTCCACACGCCAAATCATTCAAACCAGGAATGTCGGAGTATCGCACCGGCTAATGCTCCTGGGCTATCGGCGGAAAGTCCCGCCGAACCAGCAGAGGAAAGACGTCTGGCCGAATAACACTAACTCATTCGGCAATAACGCCGCTTTGGCTTGCGAATATTAACTTGGTGCGCAAACGCACGTAACGCATCGATTAGTCGCGGCAGCTCTTCCGAATAAGCGCCGATACGTTTTCACAACAAATTCGCGAATAGTGAAATCTTTAACATTGACAATTCCGCCGACAATATTGAAACCGCATTCAAACTCGTTTCAGTTTTGAATATTCGGACGATTAATAGCCGGTGCTGATGGGCGGCACGCCTCGTGTGCCGCCGTCGTTGAATCCGCCGGCATCCAGGTTCAGAATCCGATTCAGTCCGCGCTGCATAAAAGGCCGCCCGGCGCGTTGCGCAAGGCCGCCACGCGGCCCGCCGGTCCTTGCCAATAGTTTATAGTGACGGCCCCGTCCGACCCTGTCCACGATGACTTCCAACGACGCCTCCCAAAGCCCCCTTTATGCGAAGCTGCTCGGCGAAACCGCCAAGATCGGCTGGAGCGAACTCGAACGTTTTTTTGCGCGCGGCATACTGCTGCACGTCGCGCGCGACCTCGATCTCGTGAGCGTCGCCGAGGCAATCGCCAACGACGACACCACCCGGGTCGCCCAATGGTTGTCCTCCGGCCTCGTCGTGCGCGTTCAGTCGGAGACGGCCGCCGATTTCGCCGCGCGCGACCCCGAGCTGTGGGCCGTCGTCGTCTCTCCTTGGGTGTGCGTGCAGGAGCGCTCTTGAACGACGCGAGGACGCCCGATGCCGGTATGCCCCCCGCCGCGCGATCCGAAACCGCCTCACACCCAGCCAGCGCGCCCGCGCTGCCGGTGCGCTGGCATCGCCGGGTGCTCGCGCTCGCGTTGCCGATCGTCCTCGCGAATCTGACGCAACCGATCCTCGGCGCGGTCGACACCGCCGTCGCTGGTCATCTGGACAGCGCCTCTTACCTCGGCGGCGTCGCGCTCGGCGGGCTCTTCTTCAACTTCGTGTTCTGGGGCTTCGGCTTTCTGCGCATGGGCACGACCGGCCTCGTCGCGCAGGCGCACGGCGCGGGCCGCAGCGACGAGTTGCGCAACACCGTCGTGCGCGCACTGCTGATGGCGGCCGCGATCGGCGCGCTGGTGCTGGTCGTGCAGCAACCGCTGATCGACTATGCGCTGCGGGCGATCGGCGGCAGCGACGCCGTGCAGCGACACGCGCAGATTTATTGCCACGCGCGCATCTGGGCCGCGCCGCTCGCGCTCGGCAACTACGCGATACTCGGCTGGCTGCTCGGCACACAGCAGGTGCGGCTCGCATTGCTGTCGCAGGTCTTCATCAACAGCGTGAACATCGCCGCGGTGCTGCTGTACGTGTACGCGTTTCATTGGGGCGTGGCCGGCATCGGCGCGGCTACCGCGACCGCCGACGCGCTCGGCTTCGTGCTCGGGCTCGCCCTGCTATGGCACGGCAGGCCGCGCGGCCTGCCCGCGCTGAATCGCGCCGCCTTGTTCGACGCCGCCGCGCTGAAGCGGCTCGTCGTGCTCAATCGCGACATCTTCGTGCGCACGCTGTGCCTGCTGTCGTCGTTCGGCTGGTTCGCGCATCTCGGCGCGCGGCAAGGCGACGCGACGCTCGCCGCGAATGCATTGCTACTCAATTTCCAGACCTTCATGGCGTACGGGCTCGACGGTTTCGCGCACGCGGCCGAGGCGCTGGTCGGCGCGGCGATCGGTGCGCGCGATCGTCACGCGTTCGCGCAGGCGGTCAAGGTCACCGCGCTGTGGTCGGCGCTCGGCGCGATCGGCTTCTCGTGCGTGTACTGGGGCGCGGGCGCGTGGATCATCGAGCGGCTGACCGATCAGGCCGCCGTGCGTGCCGCGGCCGAAACCTATCTGCCGTGGGCGGCGCTGTCGCCGGTCATTTCGGTGTGGGGCTTCCTGCTCGACGGCGTGTTCATCGGCGCGACGCGAACGCGCGAGCTGATGATGTCGATGGCGGTGTCGCTTGCGGTGTTCGTGGCGGCGTCGTCGGCATTGCTCGCGTGGCACGGCAATCACGGACTGTGGATCGCGCTGCTGATCTTCATGGCCACGCGTGGCGCAACGCTCGCGCGTTACCTGCCGGGCGTGTCGCGGGGGCTTGCGGCTGCCTAGCGCGGTGCGCTGCGCACCGTTGGGCTACTCGGCGGACGACAGACCGTTACGGCTTGAAACAAGCGCATACATATCGCATAACGAGCGCGTCCTGGAATGCTCTCAGCCCGTGCTCTCCGCGCGAACCGTCGGCACGGGTCAGAAGTGCCGGCGTGCCCGCGCCGGTGCTTCGCTTTCCCCGCCCTTTCCCGATTGTTTTCACTTCAACGAGCGCTCACTGTGCGACGGGCGCGGGCACCATCGCGGGCGGCCGATCGTCGGTGGGCACGCCGTGGTAGTCGGCGGGATCATGTGGTGGGCTGCCGCGATGCGCGGACGGATTGTCCGCACAGCCGGCGACGCCGGCGCACAACAGCAAGGCAAGAGTCAGAACGCGGGTCATTTTGCAATCGTCTCCGGGGCAAAGCGATGGCGGACGTCCGCCGGCGCGCCGAGAGTCTAACCGCAAAGCGCGTTCGGCGACGCCATTACACACCTTGTGCGTCGCCCGTTCCAATTCGTGAGATTTCGCCGGACCTGCGCTACTATGGGTTCATGGCTGAACCTACCGGGAGACTGCCATGGACGGTGAATCGATCGCGGGCCTGATCGGGCTCGCAATAGGCCTGATCGTGCTGGTGGCGTTGTCGATTTTCGAATCGCGGGCCTACCGGCGTGAACACGATGGCGAGGGCATGCTGCATCACTGGACGCATCAGCATCTACATATGCCGCATTGGAGGCGTCCAAGGCATTGATGCGGGTGATCTTCGACTCTGACCGAATGGCCTCTGGCCGCGGCACCGGCATGCCACGGTGCGTCAGTCGCGCGTCCGCTCGATGACGCGTTGACCGGCGTTGCGGCGCCTGCGCGCATCGAGGTCCGCTGGACGTGGCGCAACGCCTTTCCGGTTCTTTGGGCATACCTACATCGAACGACGACGCTTCCTGCGTCGCTCTCTCCTTCTGCGCTTTCGTCCAAGGCCTCACTGCATCGAGCTTAACGGGTGATGGGCACATGCCTTGCTGGTTCCGATCCAGCAACAGACGCGCGACACGCGCGTCGATTGTCGCGGGGCGCGCGCCAAACCAGCGTGAAGATGCGGCCAGCGATTTCGCGGCCCCCTCAAAAAGGAGAACGCCATGACCGTCGGAACCATTCTGCTAATCGTGCTCATTCTGCTGCTGATCGGCGCGTTGCCAAGCTGGCCGTATAGCAGCGGCTGGGGCTATCGGCCGACTGGACTCGTCGGCGTCGTGCTGATCATCGTGATCGTTCTGCTGTTGATGGGGCGTATATAGCCCACCGCGAGGCCGGCGCGAGCCCGCTACGGTGAACGTCGTTGCCCGTGCGGTTGGTGCCGCCAAGGGATTGACGCTCCTGCCCGCACCCCCTATACTCTCGGATTCGTCGGAGCGTAGCGCAGCCTGGTAGCGCATCTGATTTGGGATCAGAGGGTCGTAGGTTCGAATCCTATCGCTCCGACCACGAAAAGCAGGTCGAAACCCGCGAAGCCTCCGGCTTCGCGGGTTTTTGCTTTTTGGGCTCGCGTTCACGTGGACGCCGACAGCCGACCCGTCAGGCACTCGCCTTGCAAATCATCACCTGCGCATGCGACAGTGCTTGAGGCAGGTACCTCGCTGCGAAGACGCGCAAGCCCGCCGCAACGCCATCCCAAGCCGCTCTAAAAGGAGACTCCCATGGACCTGATCCTCTGGCGTCACGCCGAAGCAGAAGATGTCGCCGCGAGCGATCTCTCCCGCGCGCTCACCACGCGCGGCCGCAAGCAGGCGCAGAACGCCGCGAAATGGCTGCGCGCCCGTTTGCCCGACGACGCGGTCATACTCGCGAGCCCCGCCGTGCGCACCATCCAGACCGCCGAGACGTTGAGCGACCAGTACCGCGTCGTGCGCGAACTCGCGCCGAACGCGAGCGCGAACGACGTCCTGGAAGCGGCCGGCTGGCCCGGCGGAATCGCGCAAACCGTGGTGATCGTCGGCCATCAACCGACGCTCGGCCACGTCGCCGCGCAACTGCTCGGCGACAGCCGCGCGAGCTGGCCACTGAAAAAAGCCGGCATCTGGTGGATCGAGAGCCGCGAGCGCAACGGCGAAGATGAGGCGGTGTTGCGCGCCGCCATCAGCCCCGATCTGATCTGAGCGCGCGTGTCGCGCCACGCCTCCGACATTACAGGCACCCACGCGAGGGCTTACGGGCAGTCATCCAATCGTCACGGCTTTGCCATGCGAGCGTCACCGCGCGTTACTACATTGGCGAAAAAAGAAATCCTCACTCTTTTCGACCAGGACAGCCAATGCGAGAACTGCCGACGCCCACCCTGCCCTTCGCCTCGCTTTTCGAACCGCGCCGTCTGCCGCGCGCCGAGGAAACGGTCACCGCGCAGCATCGCCTGCAAGTGTCGTGGGCGCGTACCGACGAAGAGCTGCGTGAAGCGCAGCGTCTACGCTATCGCGTCTTCGCCGACGAAATGGGCGCACGCCTCAGCGGCCCCGCGGGCCTCGACGTCGATGCCTTCGATTCGTACTGCGACCATTTGCTGGTACGCGATCTCGACACGTTGAAAGTAGTCGGCACGTATCGCGCTCTGCCGCCGCATCAGGCCGCGCGCATCGGCCGTCTATATGCGGAAAGCGAGTTCGACGTGTCGCGTCTCACGCATCTGCGCGCGAAGATGGTCGAGGTCGGCCGCTCGTGCGTGCATCCCGACTATCGCAGCGGCTCGGTGATCATGTCGCTATGGGCTGGGCTCGCCGCGTACATGAAGCACAACGGCTACGAGACGATGCTCGGCTGCGCGAGCGTCGCGATGGCCGACGGCGGCCACTATGCGGCGAACCTGTATTGCTCGCTGCGCGACAACGCGCTGACCGCGCCCGAATATCGCGCGTTCCCGCATACGCCGCTGCCGGTCGACGAACTGCAGACGGGTGCCGCCGTCGCGCCGCCGCCGCTCGTGAAGGGCTACTTGCGTCTCGGCGCGAAGATTTGCGGCGCACCGGCGTGGGACCCCGACTTCAATACCGCGGATTTCCTGACGCTGTTCCGTCTGTCCGATATCAACGCGCGCTATGCGCGGCACTTCCTCGGCGATGCGTTGCCGCGATAAGCTGCGCCGAGATACGAAAAAGCCCTGCATTTGCAGGGCTTTTTTTGTTCGTGCACTCGCCGCGAATCGACGCGTGCGTCGATCCGCATCGCGTCAATCGTCCGTATAAACGACACGGTACGGAATCCCGACTTTCTCCCACTCCGCCGCCTCCTGGATCAGGCTGTAATCCGTCAACGGATTGTTGGCGACCCACTCGTTCGGCAAACGCACCTCGTAACCGCCGTTCGCCTGAGCAACCGTGATGCCCGGCAGGCCGACGTCCGCGCGTCGACGGCATAGCAACGCCGCGAGCCGCAGACAGAACAGCAGCGGCCATTCGACGTCGCGCGTCTGCGACAGCTTGCCGAGCTTGCCCGCGTGGCCGAGCACGAGCGCGGCGAGGCGCGCCTGGTCGGTACGCGAAAAGCCCGGCATGTCGGCATTGCTCGCGATATAAGCCGAGTGTTTGTGATACGCGCTATGCGAGATCGACAGCCCGATTTCGTGTAGCGACGCCGCCCAGCCGATGAACATGCGGTTTTCCGCGCGGCGTTCCTCGTCCGGTTCGACGAACTGGTCGTAGAAGCTCGTCGACAGATCGCGGATGCGCCCCGCCTGCGGGCGATCGATGCCATAGCGGCGCATGAAGCCCTCGACCGTCACCGTACGCATGTCCTCGTGCTGCGAACGGCCGAGCAGGTCGTACATGACGCCGAGGCGCAACGCGCCGTCGGTGGTGTCGACATAGTCGACGCCCAGTTCGTCGAACACCGCGATCATGATCGACAGCCCGCCCGCGAGCACCGGCACGCGGTCGCTCTTCAGCGCAATCAGTTTCAGCCGGTTGACGTTTTCGGCCTTGATCAGCGCGCGCTTGAGCCGCTCGAGGCCGCCGCGCGAAATGCCGTGGGTGACGCCCGCATCGTTGAAATTGTTCGCCTCGACCAGTTCGGCGAGCGCGCGCGCGGTGCCCGACGAGCCGATCGCCTGCTCCCAGCCGGTCTTCTTGTATTCGGCGGAAATGATCTGGATTTCGCGGCGCGCGGCGAGCTCGGCCTGGCGCATCGTGTACTCGTCGACGTTGCCGGCCGGGAAAAACGCGCGGCTATGGCTCACGCAGCCGATATACAAGCTCTCCATCATGATCGGCGTGTAGTGCGAGCCGATGATGAATTCCGTCGAGCCACCGCCGATATCGACGACGAGCCGCTTGCCCGCGCTCGCCGGCACCGAGTGCGCGGCGCCCGCATAAATCAGGCGCGCTTCCTCGCGCCCGGCGATCACTTCGATCGGAAAACCGAGCGCGGCCTGCGCTTCGCCGAGAAATTCGCCCGCATTCTTCGCGATGCGCAGCGTATTGGTCGCGACCGCGCGCACGTGGTCCGGATGAAAATCGCGCAACCGCTCGCCGAAGCGCTTCAGCGCATCCCAGCCACGCACCTGCGATGCGCGATCGAGCATCTTGTCGCTCGATAGTCCGGCCGCGAGCCGCACCGGCTCGCGCAAGGCGTCGACCTGATAGATCTGGCTGCCCGCGTCGGTTTCCTCGACCCGGCCCACGATGAGCCGGAAGCTGTTCGAACCGAGATCGACGGCGGCGAGGAGATGAGGAAGATTGACCATCGGGTAAGCGTACTCCATGCGCGCGAGCGCCGCGGCTGCGGCCGAGGGCGTGGCGGCGGACTCCGGCAGCGCCACGCGCCTGCCCGGCGCCTTCGGCGCATGGTGCGCGTCGCGGCCAGCCGCACTGTTCAAAGACGCCATTCTAAGCGTAGCAGCCTTCACGGTGTCACCTCGCGGCGCAGGGAGTTCGGTATCGTCGCATAGGTAGCGCGTCATATTGACGACAGACGACGATTGCGGCATAAAATGTTAAAAAAATCGCCGATGTCATCAGCACGTCATCAAACCGTGAGAATTTCCGAGCGTCTTTCCGTCTCCATTTCAGACATTCCAATCTCGCCGCCGATGTCCGTCCGCTATCCCCTATTGAATCGCGAGCTGGGCATTCTGGGTTTCAACGAGCGTGTGTTGGCGCATGCCGCCGATCCCGCCGTCCCCTTGCTCGAACGTCTCCGCTTTATCTGCATCACCAGTAGCAACCTCGACGAATTCTTCGAAGTCCGCATGGCCGGGCTTCAGGAACAGATGGGCGACAACCCCGGCGCATTGTCGCCCGACGGCATGTCGCTGCTTCACATGTACGACCTCGTGGTCGAACGTGCGCAGAAGCTCGTGCATCGCCAGTACACGATGCTGCACGACACGGTGCTCACCGCGCTCGAACAGGAAGGCATCTATTTCCACGGCAACGAAGCCTGGAGCGACGCGCAGACCGAATGGGCGCGCAACTACTTCTTCAACGAACTGCTGCCGGTGCTCACGCCGATCGGTCTCGACCCCGCGCATCCGTTTCCGCGCGTGCTGAACAAGAGCCTGAACTTCGTCGTCGAGCTCGAGGGCAAGGACGCGTTCGGCCGTCAGGCGATGATGGGCATCGTGCAGGCGCCGCGCGCGCTGCCGCGACTCGTGCGCATGCCGCAGGAGCTGTCGGGTTATCCGCATGGCTTCGTGCTGCTGAGCTCGCTGCTCCAACACTTTGTCGGCGAGCTGTTTCCGAATCTCTTCGTGCGCGGCTGCAATCAGTTTCGCATCACGCGCAACAGCGAGCTGTTCGTCGACGAAGACGAAATCACCAATCTGCGCGTCGCGTTGCAGGGTGAACTGCCGGCGCGGCATCTGGGCAATGCGGTGCGGCTCGAAGTGTCGGCGGAAACGCCCACGCATGTGGTGCGGCGCCTGCTCGACGAAAGCGGTCTGTCGAACAAGGACTGCTACTACGTGAACGGCCCCGTCAATCTGGTGCGGCTGATGCAGCTGCCCGAGATGGTCGACCGGCCGGATCTGAAGTTCGTGCCGCACATTCCGTCGACGCCGAGGCAGATCGCCAACAGCGCGAGCATGTTCGACGTGATCGATCAGGGCGACGTGCTGCTGCATCATCCGTACGAGAGCTTCCAGCCGGTGCTCGAGCTGCTGTTGCAGGCGGCCAAGGACCCGAACGTGGTCGCGATCAAGCAGACCATCTATCGGACCGGCATCGACTCGCCGCTGATGGATGCGCTGATGCAGGCCGCGCGCAACGGCAAGGAAGTCACGGTGGTCGTCGAGCTGCTCGCGCGCTTCGACGAGGAAACCAACATCAACTGGGCCTCGCAGCTCGAAGCGGTCGGCGCGCACGTGGTCTACGGCGTAGTCGGCCACAAGTGCCACGCGAAGATGATGCTGATCGTGCGACGCGTGTCGGCGGGCGGCAAGGCGAGCCTGAAGCGCTACGTGCACCTCGGCACGGGCAACTATCACCCGCGCACCGCGCGCCTCTATACCGATTTCGGTCTGATGACCGCCGATCAGAAGATCTGCGAGGACGTGCACCATGTGTTCCAGCAGCTCACCGGCATCGGCGGCGAGCTGAAGCTGCACGAGCTGTGGCAGTCGCCGTTCACGCTGCATCCGAAGCTCGTCGACGCGATCCGCAAGGAAGCCGAGCATGCGCGCGCGGGCAAGAAGGCGCGCATCGTCGCGAAGATGAACGCGCTGCTCGAGCCGACGGTGATCGCCGAGCTGTACGAAGCATCGCAGGCCGGCGTGAAGATCGATCTGATCGTGCGCGGCGTGTGCTCGCTGCAGCCGGGCGTGCAAGGGCTCTCCGAGAACATCACGGTGCGCTCGATCGTCGGGCGCTTTCTCGAACACCATCGTATCTACTACTTCTACGACGGCGGCAAGGAACAGGTCTATCTGTCGAGCGCCGACTGGATGGATCGCAATCTGTTCCGGCGCGTCGAAGTCGCATTCCCGGTCAACAACCGGCGACTGAAGCGGCGCGTGATCGCGGAAGGGCTGTCGGCGTTTCTCGGCGACAACCAGTCGGCCTGGTTGATGCAGAGCGACGGTCACTACCGCCGGCGCCGGCCGGGCAAGGCGTCGCGCAATGCTCAGATGAGTCTGCTCGGCAAGTTCTGTTCGTAGTCGCCCGCGTTTCGGGTGCTCGCCGCGATGGCGGGCACCCGACGATCCGCGCGCATAAAAAAACCGCCTTTTTCAGGCGGTTTTTTATGCGTCGACCAGTCGTACGACTGCCGCGTTCAAACCTGTGCGGTTTGACAGCGCGCCGTCCGATACACCGGAAAGCGCACCGTGAACGTGCTGCCGCGCCCTTCTTCGCTCTTCACGTCGAGTTGCGCATCGTGCCGTTGCAGTACGTGCTTGACGATCGCGAGACCGAGCCCGGTGCCGCCCGTGTCGCGCGAACGGCTGCGATCGACGCGATAGAAGCGCTCGGTGAGCCGCGGGATATCGGCGGCCGGAATGCCGAAGCCGCTATCGGTGACCGAGAACACCGCATGGCCACCCTGCGCACGCCAGTTGACCTTGATCGAGCCGCCGTCCGGCGTGTAGCGGATCGCGTTCGTCACCAGATTGCCGAATGCGCTGAAAATCTCGGTTTCGACGCCGGTGACGGTCAGCGCTTCGTCGGCATCGAAGACGATCTTGTGATGATCGCTGGACAGGCTCTGCGCGTCGTCATGCAGATGCCGCAACACCGCGCGCATGTCGATCATCTGATCGCTCGGTGGCTTGTTGTCGCCTTCGAGCGTCGCGAGCACGAGCAGATCGCTGACGATATGACGCATGCGCGACGCCTGCTGCTCCATCAGCTCGAGATAACGCGCGCGCTCGGCTTCGCCCAACGGCAGCTCGCGCATCGTCTCGAGAAAGCCGGACAACACGGTGAGCGGCGTTTTCAATTCGTGCGACACGTTGGCGACGAAGTCACGCCGCATCGCATCGGTGCGCTCGAGCTCGGTGATGTCCTGCGACAGCACGAGCTTGCGATTGTCGCCGTAAGGAAACACCTGCACCGACAGCACGTTCTGGCGCTTGTCGCCCATGCCGCGCATGATCAGCATTTCCTCGTACCGATGCGAATTCAGATAGCGCACGAAATCCGGATGACGCACCAGATGCGTGATGTGCTGACGCAGATCGCGCTTCGCATCGAGCCCAAAGTGGCTTTCGGAAATCGCGTTGCACCACTCGATCTGATCATGATCGTCGAGCATCGCGACACCGTTAGGCGACGCCTGGATCGCCTGGATGAAACGCGAATGCTGCTGCTCGACCTGGCGCACCTGGGCATGCCAGCGCTTCGCGAGCTTGTGCAGACGGTAGTAGATTTCGCCCCAGATGCCGGGGGCGCTCGGCACTTCGCCGTACACCGGCGCGTCGAGCAGACGCCACAGACGCTGCTTGTGGAAGGTACTAAAGACACTCTGTACGAGCAGCAGGACGATGGCGAGAGCGAGCCCTGCCTTGACGTTCAGCAGTGCGCCGACCACCGCGCACAGAACAGCAAGCAGCACGACCGACACGATGGAGCGCGCCCAGATGATGTTCATGGTCTAGCGATCGAAGAGAAAATACAGCGCAGGAGGGAGGTACGGCGGCACAGCGCCATGCGATGCAGCGCGCCGCCGACGGCTATCAGGCGCTCTTCGCCAGCCGGTAACCGCTGCCGCGTACCGTTTCAATCATAGCATCGCACCCGGCCGGCTTGAGTGCCGCGCGCAGACGCTTGATATGCACGTCGACGGTCCGCTCTTCGACGAACACGTGATCGCCCCACACCTGATCGAGCAGTTGCGTGCGGCTGTGCACGCGCTCCGGGTGAGTCATGAAGAAGTGCAGCAGACGGAATTCGGTCGGGCCGAGATCGAGCTTGATCTCGCTGCCTTCCGCATGCGCGGCGACGCGGTGCGTGGCCGGATCGAGCTTCAGGCCGTTGATTGCGACCACGTCTTCGGTCAGCTGCGGCGCGCGGCGGCGCAGCACCGCCTTGATGCGCGCCATCAGTTCCTTCGGCGAGAACGGCTTCGTCACGTAGTCGTCGGCGCCGATCTCGAGGCCGAGCACCTTGTCCTGCTCGTCGCCTCGCGCGGTCAGCATGATGATCGGGATATGCTTCGTACGCTCGTTGTTGCGCAGATCGCGCGCGAACGAAATACCCGATTTACCCGGCAACATCCAGTCGAGCAGCACGAGATCGGGCAGTACGTCGCTGATCAGGTTGTGCGCCTGCTCCGCGTTGTACGCGCGAATCGGGCAGTGCCCGGCGTGTTGAAGATTGACCGAAATCAGTTCGGAAATGGCGGGCTCATCTTCAATGACGAGAATGCTGCTGGGCATCGGCACCTCTGTTCCTTATCTCTGGATTAGCTGAGCGCTTCGCGTTCGAGCGCGTCGCGCGACTGGTGCCGCACGTCGGTACCCTTGACGATGTAGATGATGAATTCCGCGATGTTCTTCGCGTGGTCGCCGATCCGCTCGATTGCCTTGGCGATGAACAGGAAGTCGAGGCCCACCGAGATCGAACGCGGATCTTCGGTCATATACGAAATCAGCTTGCGCACGAACGCGCGGAATTCCTCGTCGATCGCCTTGTCGTCGCGCACGATCTGCGCGGCGGCAACCGTGTCCAGACGCGCGAACGCGTCCAGCGCACGGCGCAGGATCGACACGGCCATTTCGCCCGACAGCTTGATCTCGGCGATGTTGATGGTGCGCGATGCGCCGTCTTCCATCAGACGCTTGGTGCGCTTCGCGATCTTTTCGGCTTCGTCGCCGGCGCGCTCGAGGTTCGTGATGGTCTTCGAGATCGCGATCAGCAAGCGCAGATCGCGCGCGGCCGGCTGACGGCGCGCGATGATGTTGCTGCACTCTTCGTCGATCTCGACTTCCATCTTGTTCAGACGGTCTTCGGCGACGATCACCTGCTCGGCGATGTCGAGGTCGAATTCGTTGAGCGCCTGCATCGCGTTGACGATCTGCGATTCGACGAGGCCGCCCATTTCGAGCACCTTCGACGAAACGAGGTTGAGGTCGGCGTCGAACTGGCTGGACAGATGTTTATCGGACATGTCGTACTCCGTTGTATTGCCCGGCGGATTAGCCGAAGCGGCCAGTGATGTAGTCCTCGGTTTCCTTGCGGACCGGCTTGATGAAGATCTTTTCGGTGTCGCCGAATTCGATCAGTTCGCCGAGGTACATATAGGCAGTGTAGTCCGAACAGCGGGCCGCCTGCTGCATGTTGTGCGTGACGATCACCACCGTGTAGTCGCTCTTGAGTTCAGCGATCAGCTCTTCGATACGGCCCGTCGAAATCGGGTCGAGCGCCGAGCAGGGCTCGTCGAGCAGCAGCACTTCGGGGCGAATTGCAATACCGCGCGCGATGCACAGACGCTGCTGCTGGCCGCCCGACAAACCGTAGCCGCTCTGGCCGAGCTTGTCCTTCACTTCGTTCCACAGCGCCGCCTTGGTCAGCGCCCATTCGACGCGGTCGTCCATTTCCGAGCGTGACAGCTTCTCGAACATCTTCACGCCGAAAGCGATGTTGTCGTAGATCGACATCGGGAACGGCGTCGGCTTCTGGAACACCATGCCGATGCGCGCGCGCAGCAGCGAAATGTCCTGGCGCATGGTCAGCAGGTTTTCGCCGTCCATCACGATCTCGCCTTCCGCGCGCTGCTCCGGGTAGAGCGCGTACATCTTGTTGAAGGTACGCAGCAGCGTGGACTTGCCGCAGCCCGACGGGCCGATGAACGCGGTCACCTTGCCTTCGGGAATCTGCAGATTGACGTTCTTCAGCGCGTGATACTTGCCGTAGAAGAAGTTGAGGTCCTTGACCTCGATCTTCGGACGCGACGGCGTTTGCGCGTGAGCGCTGTGTTCGGGGTCGGAGCCCGCGGGCGCGGCTGCGTGCCCGATCGGATTGAGTTGGGTTTCTGCTACGTTCATCGGATTCACTCCGCCCTTACTTGTTCGAGAAGATCGTGCGCGCGAGGACGTTCAGTCCCAGCACCGCGAGCGTGATCAGAAAGACGCCGGCCCACGCGAGCGATTGCCACTGCGCGAACGGGCTCATCGCAAACTTGTAGATCGTGACCGGCAGGTTCGCGACCGGCTGGCCCATATCGACCGAGAAGAACTGGTTCGACAAAGCGGTGAAGAGCAGCGGTGCGGTTTCGCCGGCAATTCGCGCGACACCGAGCAGCACACCGGTGACGATGCCCGCGATCGACGCCTTCAGCGTGATCGACAGCACCATCTTCCACTTCGGCGTGCCGAGCGCGAACGCGGCTTCACGCATCGCATTCGGCACGAGCTTCAGCATGTTTTCGGTCGTGCGAATCACGATCGGAATCTGCAGCAGCGCCAGCGAGAGCACGCCGGCCCAGCCGCTAAAGTGGCCCATCTTCACGACGACGAGCGCGTAGACGAACAGACCGATGACGATCGACGGCGCCGACAGCAGGATGTCGTTGATGAAGCGCGTGAGGTTCGCGAGCCAGCCTTTCTGGCCGTATTCGGCGAGATAGACGCCCGCCATGATGCCGATCGGCGTGCCGACGAAGGTCGCGAGCCCGACCAGCAACAGGCTGCCGACGATCGCGTTGGCGAGACCGCCGCCATCGGTGTTCGGCGGCGGCGTCGACTGCGTGAACAGCTCGATCGACAGACCACCGATACCGAGACGCAGCGTCGTATAGAGAATCCACACGAGCCACAGCAGGCCGAACGCCATCGCCGCGAGCGACAGCGTCAGCGCAAGCGCGTTGGTCATGCGACGGCGCCCTTGCAGACGCACGCGCATCGTTTCGAGCGTCGCGGCGTCCTTCAGACCCGGCATGTTCAGGGACGGCCCGCTCATTTCGCGCCCTCCCCTTTCTCGAGACGCAGCAGCATGATTTTCGAAATCGCCAGCACGATGAATGTAATCACGAACAGGATCAGGCCGAGCTCCATCAGCGCCGACGTATGCAGGCCCGGCTCCGCTTCCGCGAACTCGTTGGCGAGCGCCGACGTGATGCTGTTGCCCGGCGAAAACAGCGAAATATTGTCGAGCAGATTGGTGTTGCCGATCACGAACGTGACCGCCATCGTCTCACCCAGCGCGCGGCCGAGACCGAGCATGACGCCGCCGATCACACCGCTCTTGGTGAACGGCAGCACGATCTTCCACATCACTTCCCACGTCGTGCAGCCGATACCGTACGCCGATTCCTTCAGCAGCACCGGCGTCACTTCGAACACGTCGCGCATCACCGCTGCGATGTACGGGATGATCATGATCGCAAGGATCACGCCCGCGCACAGAATGCCGATGCCGATCGGCGGACCGGCGAACAGCGCGCCGACGATCGGAATGCCGCCGAGCACCGCGCCTAGCGGCTTCTGGAACCACACCGCGAAGATCGGCGCGAACACGAGCAGACCCCACATGCCGTACACGATCGACGGAATCGCGGCGAGCAGCTCGATCGCGATGCCGAGCGGCCGGCGCAGCCACGCGGGCGACAGTTCGGTCAGAAATAGCGCGATACCGAAGCTGACGGGCACCGCGATAAGGAGAGCGATGATCGACGTCGCGAGAGTGCCGTAGATCGGCACGAGCGCGCCGAATTGGTTGCTGGGTGGATCCCACACCGCCGTCCACAGGAACGCGAGACCGAACTCCCGAATCGACGGCATCGAGGCGACGATCAGCGACACGATGATGCCGCCGAGCAGCAGCAGCGTGACGATGGCGGAAAGGCGTGCGAGGCCGCCGAAGATCACATCGCCCGAGCGGCCAGGCGCTTTTTGCTGCGACGCGCGGCCAGGCGGAGTGGCCCGGCTCGTGCCGGACGCTAAATGAATATCGGACATGAGAGCCTGAGGGACCTGTTTCCAGTTGCCGGACGACACATGTCGGGCGGTCGGTGATGCATGCGGCGCATGCCGCGTGAAAGTCACAGGCCGTCCTCGCACGAGGACGGCCGGGGTGCTACAGGGCGCGGCCCAGATCGACCGCGCCAGCTTACGCCTGTTACTCGGCGAGCGTCTTGCCTGCCGAATCCTTGACCTTCTGCTTCCACTGCGTGCGGATTTCCGAGACGACCGACTGCGGCAGCGAGATGTAGTCCAGATCGTTCGCAGCCTGGCCGCCGTTCTTGAACGCCCAGTCGAAGAACTTCAGCGTTTCCGAGCCTTGCGGTGCCTTGTCCTGCGTCGTGTGCAGCAGCACGAACGTCGCGCCGACGATCGGCCATGCGTTCTTGCCCGGCTCGTTCGTCAGGATCTGATAGAACGACTTCGACCAGTCGGCGCCGGCCGCCGCTGCCTTGAACGTGTCGGTCTCCGGCTGAACCACCGCGCCGGATTCGTTCTTCATCGCGACGTAGTTCATGTGGTTCTGCTTGGCGTACGCCCATTCGACGTAACCGATCGCGCCCGGCAGACGCTGCACGAAAGCCGCGACGCCGTCGTTGCCCTTGCCGCCCGTGCCGGTCGGCCAGTTGACCGTCGCACCTTCACCGACCTTCGTCTTCCATTCCGGGTTGACCTTCGACAGGTAGTTCGTCCAGATGAAGCTGGTGCCCGAACCGTCGGCGCGACGCACCACGGCGATGTCCAGATCCGGCAGCTTGACCTTCGGGTTCAGCGCGACGATTGCCGGGTCGTTCCACTTCTTGATCTTGCCCAGGTAGATGTCGCCGAGCACTTCACCCGACAGCACCAGTTCGCCCGGCTTGACGCCCGGCACGTTGACTGCCGGCACCACGCCGCCGACCACCGTCGGGAACTGGAAGAGGCCTGCCTTCGCGAGTTCGTCGTCCTTCAGCGGAGCGTCCGAGCCTGCGAAATCGACGGTCTTCGCCTCGATCTGCTTGATGCCGCCCGACGAACCGATGCCTTGGTAGTTAACCTTGCCGCCGCCGGTCTTCTGATAAGCGTCGGCCCACTTCGTGTAAATCGGTGCCGCGAACGTGCTGCCCGCGCCGGTGATGTCTGCGGCTTGCGCTGCGATTGCGAAGAGCGCGCCAGCGACGCCAGCGAACACGGTTTGCATCAATTTCATGAGACCTCCAAGGGGGTGTGAGCGTGTGGTGTGAGCGTGAAACTCGAACACCGCGAAGCTTAGGGTCTCTTTATGACAAAAACGTGACTGATAATGAATCAAATGTGACAGTAATATTACCCCGTGAAAGGTGCCGAAGCCGCCGAATTGCCGCTGTGCCGATGCCCGTTGCATCGCATTTTTCGAGGTAGACAAAAAAAGATGGGGCGCGAACGTTTGCGCTGCGCGCGGAGGTCGTTTTTGTGCGGGATGTGCCGTCATTTTGGCGGCTGCGGAGTGGGGATTCGATGGGGTGAGGAACGAGCCTTCGTTGGGTGTGAAAGCCCGGCCGCGCAGTTTACGGAGCCCGCTGAATCTTCTGCTTGCGACGCTCAGGCAGGCGGCAAGCGGTCGCCACCGCCCGCCGTCGACTCGGGAATCGATCAGGCCGTCGCTACCCGCACGGCTTCGGCAATCGCTTCAGAATGCTCGAGCGCGTCCGCGACGTTCTGCGCCTCCACCATCACGCGCAGTACCGGCTCGGTGCCCGACGCGCGGATCAACACGCGGCCGCGGCCGTCGAGCGCGCCTTCGGCCACCTTGATCGCACTGCGGATCGTCTCG
Organism: Paraburkholderia sp. 31.1; assembly: GCF_014397645.1. Lineage (NCBI taxonomy): Bacteria > Pseudomonadati > Pseudomonadota > Betaproteobacteria > Burkholderiales > Burkholderiaceae > Paraburkholderia > Paraburkholderia sp. 31.1. Next base: position 49,038 of record NZ_VZQN01000008.1, on the reverse strand, counting down.
CTGCCCTTCCAGTCCGAGCCGGGCTTCATGCGCACGTTGATCAGCTTCTGCGGAAACAGGGTGACACCGTCGAGCAGATCCGTGAGCGATTTGGCGCTGCGCTGCATCGCCGCCAGCACGAGCAGAGCGGACACGATGCCGTCACCGGTCGAATGGCGATCGAGTGACAGAATGTGGCCTGAACCTTCGGCGCCGAGCTGCCAGCCGTGCTCGCGAAGCTGTTCGAGCACATAGCGGTCGCCGACCGCGGCGCGCACGAACTTGACGCCGGCATTCTGCAGCGCGACCTCCACGGCCATGTTGGTCATCAGCGTGCCGACCGCTCCTTCCACGTGGCCAGCGGTCGCGATCCGGTCCTTGACCAGCACGTACAACAGCTCGTCGCCGTTGAAAAGGCGGCCGGACTCGTCGACGACCTGCAGACGGTCGGCGTCGCCATCGAGCGCGATACCGAGGTCCGCGTGGTTTGCGCGCACCGCGCGAACCAGCGCATCCGGCGCGGTCGCGCCGACGCCGTCGTTGATATTGAAGCCGTTCGGCGAGACGCCGATCGGGATCACTTCCGCGCCGAGCTCATGGAACACGTGCGGCGCGACGTCGTACGCGGCGCCATGCGCGCAATCGACGACGAGCTTCATGCCGCGCAGGTCGTACGCGGCCGGGAACGTGCTCTTGCAGAACTCGATGTAGCGGCCACCTGCGTCATCGAGACGGCGCGCTTTGCCCAGTTGCTCGGAGGCCGCGCACGCGAGCGGCAGTTCGAGCTGCTCCTCGATCTGCGCCTCGACGTCGTCCGGCAGCTTGTTGCCGTCGGCCGAGAAGAACTTGATGCCGTTGTCGTAGTACGGGTTGTGCGATGCGCTGATCACGACACCCGCGGCAAGCCGCAGTGCGCGCGTCAGATAGGCGATGCCGGGTGTCGGCATCGGGCCGGCCAGCATCACGTCGACGCCAGCCGCCGAGAAGCCCGATTCGAGCGCGGCTTCGAGCATGTAGCCCGACACCCGCGTGTCCTTGCCGATCAGCACGGTCGGACGGGTGCCTGTTTTCGCCCATTGATCGGCGCCCGCGAGCACCTTGCCGGCCGCATAGCCGAGCCGCAACACGAATTCCGGCGTGATCGGGCCTTCGCCGACCTTGCCCCGAATGCCGTCCGTTCCGAAGTAACGACGTGCCATGTTTGTTCTCCCTGTCTATGGCTGCGGGTTCAACCGTGCGCGCGGCTCTGCTTGTCCGCGTCGCGCAGGGTTGCCCATACTTTCAATGCATCGACTGTTTGCGCGACGTCGTGTACGCGCAGAATCGCGGCGCCCCGTTCGGCCGCGCACACCGCCGCGGCGATGCTGCCGGCCACGCGCTCCGGCGCCGGCCGCCCCGTCACCGCGCCAACCATCGACTTGCGCGACATGCCCGCAAGAATCGGATACGGCGAAGCGGCGCGCGGGGCCGTGTCGCGCAGATGCGCGAGCAGCGCGTAGTTATGCTCGACGACGACCTTGCCGAAGCCGAAACCCGGATCGACGCTGATACGCTCGCGCGCAATCCCCGCCTGCTGCAACGTCGCGACACGCTCCTCGAGGAAGTGGCGCACTTCGCCGACGACGTCGTCATAGTGCGGCTCGCCCACCTGCATGGTCTGCGGCTCACCTAGCATATGCATGACACAAAGGCCGCAGTCGCTGTCGCGCACCGCGTCGATCGCGCCGGGCATGCGGAAGCCCCAGATGTCGTTGATCAGGTCGGCGCCCGCATTCAACGCATGACGCATCACTTCCGGCTTGTACGTATCAACCGACAATGGCACGTTCGCGCCACGCAGTTGCTCGACGAGCGGCAACACGCGCTCCAGCTCTTCGTCGAGCGGCACCGGCGGCGCGCCAGGACGCGTCGATTCCCCGCCGATATCGATGATGTCCGCGCCCTCCAGCATCATGCGCTCGGCCTGGCGCAGCGCATCGCCGCGCGTCGCGAACTTGCCGCCATCGGAAAAGGAATCGGGAGTGACGTTCAGGATGCCCATGACCAACGGGCGTTCGAACGTCAGCTTGAAGCGGCCACACTGCAGCGGCTCTGGAAGGGGTGCGGAAGAGGAATCGACTTTCGACACGTAGCAATGCTTCACTTGGAACGGACAAATGCAAAACGGGCCGGTGTGTAGCACACCGGCCCGCCCTTTCTACTGGCTGCCGATCAGGCCGGCGCGGTTGCGCTGCCCGGCTTGACTTCGGTGCCCGGGCTGCCGCCCGACGAGGCGTCGCTCGCCGACGGCGGCGAGCTCTTCGGCGAACGCGGCGGACGGCCTGCCATGATGTCGTTGATCTGATCGGCGTCGATCGTCTCCCACTCCATCAGTGCGGCGGTCATCGCTTCGACCTTGTCGCGGTTCTCTTCGAGCAGGCGCCGTGCGAGATTGTACTGCTCGTCCAGCACATGACGGATTTCCGCGTCGACCTTCTGTTGCGTCGCTTCCGAAATGGTCCGCGTGAAGCCTCGGCCGAACGGCGAAGCGTCGTTCTCGTCGTCGACATAGACCATCGGTCCGAGCGCATCCGTCATGCCGAAGCGGGCAACCATTGCGCGAGCCGTCTGCGTCGCCTTGTTGAAGTCGTCCGACGCACCGGTGCTGATCAGGTTCAGGAACAGCTCTTCCGCGACGCGGCCACCGAACAGGATGGCAAGACGGTCGAGCAGATATTCCTTCGAGTACGTTTCGTTGTCATGCTCCGGCAACTGCCATGTGACGCCCAGCGCACGGCCGCGCGGAATGATCGTGACCTTGTGCACCGGATCGGCCTTCGGCAACAGCTTCGCGATCACCGCATGACCCGATTCGTGATACGCGGTAGCACGCTTCGATTCTTCGCGGATCACAGCCGACTTGCGCTCCGGACCCATGAAGATCTTGTCCTTCGCGTCCTCGAAGTCCGTCATTTCGACGATGCGCTTGCCGCGGCGCGCCGCGAACAGTGCTGCTTCGTTGACGAGGTTTGCGAGATCTGCGCCCGAGAAACCCGGCGTGCCGCGCGCGATCACTGCCGCATCGACGTCGTTCGAGATCGGCACCTTGCGCAGGTGCACCTTCATGATGTGCTCGCGGCCGCGAATATCGGGCAGACCCACGTACACCTGACGGTCGAAACGGCCCGGACGCAACAGCGCCTTGTCGAGCACATCCGAACGGTTCGTCGCGGCGATCACGATGACGCCCGAGTTCGCCTCGAAGCCGTCCATTTCGACGAGCATCTGGTTCAGCGTCTGTTCGCGCTCGTCGTTACCGCCGCCCATGCCGGCGCCTCGATGACGGCCGACCGCGTCGATTTCGTCGATGAACACGATACACGGCGCGTGCTTCTTGGCCTGCTCGAACATGTCGCGCACGCGAGCCGCGCCGACGCCGACGAACATTTCCACGAAATCTGAACCTGAAATGCTGAAGAACGGCACCTTCGCCTCGCCGGCGATGGCGCGCGCGAGCAGCGTCTTACCGGTTCCCGGCGGGCCAACGAGCAGCACGCCGCGCGGAATACGACCACCGAGCTTCTGGAATTTCTGCGGATCGCGCAGGAAGTCGACGAGTTCCGACACTTCTTCCTTGGCTTCGTCGCAACCGGCGACGTCGGTGAAATTGATTGCGTTGTTGTTCTCGTCGATCAGTCGCGCGCGCGACTTGCCAAACGAGAAGGCCCCGCCTTTGCCGCCCCCCTGCATCTGTCGCATCATGTAAAACCAGAAACCGATGATCAGGATCGTCGGTCCGAGGTAATACAGCACGGACATCAGTGCATTGGGTTCGTCGTCAGCCTTGCCGCTCACCTGTACGCCATACTTCATCAGATCGCCGACCATCCAGATGTCGCCGGGCGACACGATCTGGTACTTCTGGCCGTCTGCTGGAGTGACCGTGAGGTTCCGCCCCTGGACAATGACGTTCTTGACTTTGCCGTTCTTCGCGTCGTCCATGAACTGCGAATAGGAAACGCCTTCCTGGACACGGGGCTTGTCGAACTGCTTGAACACCGTAAACAGCACCAGTGCGATCACCAGCCACACTGCTGCTTTCGAAAACATATTGTTGTTCAAAGCACCACTCCTTCACTTAGACGGGCGCCTACATTTGCCTTGCGGCACCACGAAAGCATTCTAATCCAGTCCGCAGACCCCTGCCATAAGGTTTCACTACCACGGAAATAGGGTAGCGGGCCGGCTTGACGCCCGTCTCCGGACGCATCGGGCTCATTATTGGCAGAGATGGAACCGGCTCGCCGCATCCCTATGCGGGACGCTTCAGATGCTTACCCAAAATAAATGTTTCTGACGATTTATCCCGCGACGCCTTCGGCTTGCGGGCCGCCACCACCTTGAATTGGCGTTTGAACTTTTCGACAATCTGACTATATCCGCTGCCGTGAAAGCATTTGACTAAAAGGGCACCATCCGGCTTCAGGTGATTTTGCGCGAATTCGAGCGCGAGATCGCATAAATGCTCGATCCGCGCCGCATCCGCGATCGCCACGCCCGACAGGTTGGGCGCCATATCCGAAATTACAAGGTCTACCTGGCGCGCACCGACCAATTCTTCGAGCTGGACCAGCACCGAGTCTTCGCGGAAATCGCCCTGGATGAAGTGCACGTCGGCCACCGGCTCCATCGGCAGAATGTCCAAAGCGATGATCGTGCCGTCGATGCCACCTTCGCGCTCCGCGTTGCGCTGCGAGCCGCCCGCGAGCCTGTTGCGCACGTACTGGCTCCAGCTGCCCGGCGAGGAACCGAGGTCGACGATCACCTGCCCGGGACGGATCAGCTTGTCCTGCTCGTCGATTTCCTTGAGTTTGTAGGCCGCGCGGGCGCGATAACCTTCCCGCTGCGCCATTTTGACGTACGGATCGTTGATGTGGTCGTGCAGCCACGCGGTATTGAACTTGTTTTTTGCCATTAAAGATTTAACTATTGCTGCGTCGGGTCGCGCTTTAGGGGATAATACGCGGTTAATTCGCGCGGCCCCCGCCAGACTGGCGGCGATCCGCGATTCTGTTGTTCTGACGCGCGCCCTGCTGAATCGAGTCGCCCGAATCGCTCGGCGATCGGACGAAAACGCAGGAGCCCCCATTTTAGTCGAGTCTTCCACTTTCCATGCCAGCCCTCAAAGTCTCTTCCGACCAACGCGCCGAGTTGCGCTCCCAGGCACATGCGCTCAAACCGGTCGTGCTCGTCGGCGCCGAAGGCTTGACCGACGCTGTGCTCGCCGAAATCAAGGTGCACCTCGCCGCGCGTCAACTGATCAAAATTCGCGTGTTCGGCGATGAGCGCGAGGAGCGCATCGCTATCTTCGAAGAAATCTGCGACGCGCTGAACGCTGCACCGATCCAGCATATCGGCAAGCTGCTCGTGATCTGGAAGCCAGAATCGGCACAGCCGGCGGCAAAAGCGAAGCGCGGCGCGTTGCCGAGCGCCCGCGAAGCGGCAGCCGAAGAAACCCGGCCGGCCAAGGGACGCCCACCCCGCATCGTCAAGGTCGACAAGCCGACCGACGTGCCGATGCGCAAGCCGCGAGCGAAAGCGGTGCTGGTGCGCGGCAATGAACGCGTGACGCAGGGCGGCAACATCAAGCGCGCGAAGAAGCGTCAAACCAGCGCGAAGCGTTCGCATCAGTCGAAGTAAGAGAACACGCGCCCAAGGTGCGGACCGACTCCGCACTGCGCATTGGCGGCCTTGAGCGCGAGGCCCGAAGCAGCGCGAATGAACCGTAGTTGGACACCGGAATCGCGACGATTTGTCGCAATGTGAGGTTCATCGCGGGCATCGGCATCGACCCGGCGGCCATGGCACGCGCACCGTCACACCATCAGCCACCCGCGAGCTTCAGCCCGCCACCTTGCTTGTGACGCCGCGCGCGCCCTCTTCCTCGGCCGCGGCACCGACAGGCGCCGGCAGCAGCCAAACGAGCGCAATCCCTAGCAGGCTCTCGATCAGGTAGAACAGACTGGACACGCCATGCAGGATGCCGAAGCGCGTCGCATAAACGGAATGCCCGATGTCGCTGCCCGCCTCGAGCGCCGCCACGCGCATCGCGTTCATGAACGGCTGCAACGCGAAATAGCCAACCAGCACGCATACGAGCATACCGGCGAGCAGCCAGCGCAAGCGGCGATATGCGCCACTCCCGCGCCGCACGAGCAAATTGGCGAGACCGAGCAGCAAAATGCCGCACACGACGCCAATCACACCCTGAATACGAAACAGCTGCGCGGCGACGGCGCCCGCCGTCATCCGGTCGAGCGTCGTGAACAGCACGGGCGCAACCGCATAGCCGATAGTCAACAGACTACCGACCCACACCACCGTCAACAGGCGGAAAAAACGATGCGGCATCAAAGACACCGGCGCCACCCTCAGACGTAGCTGACCGCGATGATTTCGTATTCGCGCACGCCGCCCGGCGCTTGCACCGACGCGACGTCGCCTTCCGACTTGCCGATCAGCGCACGCGCGATCGGCGAGCTGATCGAGATCAGGCCGTGGTCGATGTCCGCTTCATCGTCGCCGACGATCTGGTATTTGACCGACGCACCCGACTCGAGGTCTTCGAGCTCGAGCGTCGCGCCGAACACCACGCGGCCGTCCGCTTCCACTTGCGACGGATCGATCACCTGCGCGCCCGCGAGCTTCGACTCGATTTCGGCGATACGGCCTTCGATGAAGCCCTGCTTTTCCTTCGCAGCGTCGTATTCCGCGTTTTCCGACAGATCGCCCTGGGCGCGCGCTTCCGCGATCGAGTTGATCACGGCCGGACGTTCAACCGATTTCAGGCGCTGCAATTCATCGCGCAGCATGTCTGCGCCGCGCTTCGTCAATGGAATAGTGCTCATAAACAACTCTGGAGGCAAAAAACGGCCATAAAAAAAATCACCGCGGTTAAGTGCATTCCGCGAAAGCCGCCGCCCGTGGACAAACCCGGGCCGCAGCACCTGCGGAACGCCGCTTAACCGCGGCACTTACATCTTGGACAGCTAGTCGAAGCCTTAGTTTAGGCGAGCATGGAGTCCTTGTAAATCATAGACTTCCAGGTTCTTCAGATAACGAAGACCCTCCACCGCCGCGCGTGCGCCCGACATCGTCGTGTAGTAGGTGACCTTGTTCGCCTGCGCGCTCATGCGGATCGAACGCGAATCGGCGATCGCCGCGCGCGTTTCGTCCACGGTCGTGAAGACGAGCGCGATCTCGCCGTTCTTGATCATGTCGACGATGTGCGGACGGCCGTCCTTCACCTTGTTGACGACCTTGACTGGCACGCCGGCCGCTTCGATCGCGGCAGCCGTGCCCTTGGTCGCGACGATCGGGTAGCCGAGCTCGTGCAGCATGCGCGCGACTTCGACTGCCTTCGGTTTGTCGGCGTCCATCACGGTCAGCAGCACCGTGCCCGATTCGGGCAGACGCGAACCCGCCGCAAGCTGCGACTTGAACAGAGCCTCGCCGAACGTCTGGCCGACGCCCATCACTTCGCCGGTCGAACGCATTTCAGGTCCGAGCACCGGGTCGACCGCCGGGAACTTGACGAACGGGAACACCGCTTCCTTCACGCTGAAGTACGGCGGCTCGACTTCCTTCGTCACGCCTTGCGCGGCGAGCTTCTGGCCGACCATCGCGCGCGCTGCGATCTTCGCGAGCGGCAGGCTGGTCGCCTTCGACACGTACGGCACCGTGCGCGACGCGCGCGGGTTCACTTCGAGCACGTAGATGATGTCGTCCTTCGAGCCGTCAGCCTGCGGTACCTGCTGGATCGCGAACTGCACGTTCATCAGGCCGACCACGTTCAGCGCCTTCGCCATCGCAGCGGTCTGGCGCTTCAGTTCGGCGATGGTCGCCCTCGATAGCGAATACGGCGGCAGCGAGCAGGCCGAGTCGCCCGAGTGCACGCCCGCCTGTTCGATGTGCTCCATCACGCCGCCGATGAACACGGCATCGCCATCGGAAATGCAATCCACGTCGCATTCGATCGCGTCGTTCAGGAAGCGGTCGAGCAGCACCGGCGAGTCGTTCGACACCTTCACCGCCTCGCGCATATAGCGCTCGAGATCTCGCGGCTCGTGGACGATTTCCATCGCGCGGCCGCCCAGCACGTACGACGGACGCACGACGAGCGGATAGCCGATTTCGTCGGCGAGCTTCAGTGCTTCGTCTTCGGCGCGCGCGGTGCGGTTCGGCGGCTGGCGCAGACCGAGGTCCTGCAGCAGCTTCTGGAAGCGCTCGCGGTCTTCGGCCGCGTCGATCATGTCCGGCGACGTACCGATGATCGGCACACCGTTCGCCTCGAGGTCGAGCGCGAGCTTCAGCGGCGTCTGGCCGCCGTACTGCACGATCACGCCGACCGGCTTTTCCTTGTCGACGATTTCGAGCACGTCTTCGAGCGTCAGCGATTCGAAGTACAGACGGTCGGAGGTGTCGTAGTCGGTCGACACGGTTTCGGGGTTGCAGTTGACCATGATCGTTTCATAGCCGTCCTCGCGCATCGCGAGCGCGGCATGCACGCAGCAGTAGTCGAACTCGATACCCTGGCCGATCCGGTTCGGGCCGCCGCCCAGCACCATGATCTTCCTGTTGCTGGTCGGATTCGCTTCGCACTCTTCCTCGTACGTCGAGTACATGTACGCGGTCCTGGTTGCGAACTCGGCCGCGCAGGTGTCGACGCGCTTATACACCGGACGCACGTTCAACTCGATACGACGCGCGCGCACGTCCGCCGGCTTCGCGCCGAGCAGCTTGGCCAGACGACGATCCGAGAAGCCGCTCTGTTTCAGATACTTCAGCTCCTCCTTCGTCAGGCTCGCCAGCGCGCGGCCTGCCAGCGCCTTTTCCTTCAGCACGATCTGTTCGATCTGCGCGAGGAACCACGGGTCGATCGCGGTTTCCTCGAAGATCTCTTGCGCGCTCATGCCCACACGGAACGCGTCGCCAACATACCAGATGCGATCCGGACCAGCTTCGCCGATCTCGCGGATGATCTCATCGCGATTGGCGGTCTTTTCATCGAGACCGTCGACGCCGACTTCGAGGCCGCGCAGCGCCTTCTGGAACGACTCCTGGAACGTGCGGCCAATCGCCATCACTTCGCCGACCGACTTCATCTGCGTGGTCAGGCGCGAATCGGCTTCACGGAATTTCTCGAACGCGAAACGCGGGATCTTCGTGACGACGTAGTCGATCGTCGGTTCGAACGAGGCCGGGGTCTGGCCGCCGGTAATTTCGTTCCTGAGTTCATCCAGCGTGTAGCCGACCGCCAGCTTCGCCGCGACCTTCGCGATCGGGAAGCCGGTTGCCTTCGACGCCAGCGCCGACGAGCGCGACACGCGCGGGTTCATTTCGATCACGATCATGCGGCCGTCTTTCGGATCGATCGAGAACTGCACGTTCGAGCCGCCCGTGTCGACGCCGATCTCGCGCAGCACCGCGAGCGACGCGTTACGCAGGATCTGATATTCCTTGTCGGTCAGCGTCTGCGCCGGCGCGACGGTGATCGAGTCGCCGGTGTGGATGCCCATCGGGTCGAGGTTTTCGATCGAGCAGACGATGATGCAGTTATCCGCCTTGTCGCGGACCACTTCCATCTCGTACTCTTTCCAGCCGAGCAGCGACTCTTCGATCAGCAGTTCGCGCGTCGGCGACAGGTCGAGCCCACGCTTGCAGATCTCTTCGAACTCGTCGCGGTTGTACGCGATGCCGCCGCCCGAGCCGCCCAGCGTGAACGACGGACGGATCACGACCGGATAGCCGCCGCTGCCGGTTTCCGCGGCGATCTTCGCCTGCACCTGCAGCGCTTCTTCCATCGAATGCGCGGTGCCCGACTTGGCCGAACCGAGGCCGATCTTGGTCATCGCGTCCTTGAACTTCTGACGGTCTTCCGCCTTGTCGATCGCTTCCGGCGATGCGCCGATCAGCTCGACCTCGTACTTCGCCAGCACGCCGTGCGCGTGCAGGTCGAGCGCGCAGTTCAGCGCTGTCTGCCCGCCCATCGTCGGCAGGATCGCGTCCGGGCGCTCCTTCGCGATGATGCGCTCGACCACTTCCCACGTGATCGGCTCGATATAGGTCACGTCGGCCGTGTTCGGGTCGGTCATGATCGTCGCCGGATTGCTGTTGACGAGAATGACCTTGTAGCCTTCCTCACGCAGCGCCTTGCATGCCTGCGCGCCCGAATAATCGAACTCGCACGCCTGACCGATGATGATCGGACCCGCGCCGATGATGAGGATGCTCTTGATGTCTGTCCGCTTGGGCATAACGCTCTCGCTAATGTATTCCTGAATTCTTTCCGTCGGCGCGCGCCGTTTTCACGTTGCGCGCGCTGTATCGCGGCATGCCCGCCGCGTAGCGCCGCGGGCTGCGGCCGCCGCCGCGAGCCGTTTCCGGCTGGCCCCTGCGGCCGGCCTGTACTACTTCAAGCCGCTGCGCTCTTGCCGTTCTTGTGCGCGTCCATCAACGCGGTGAAGCGGTCGAACAGGTACGCGATGTCGTTCGGACCGGGCGATGCTTCCGGGTGGCCCTGGAAGCAGAACGCTGGCTTGTCGGTCAGCGCGAAGCCCTGCAGCGTGCCGTCGAACAGCGACACGTGGGTCACGCGCGCGTTGGGGGGCAGCGTGTCGGCATCGACCGCGAAACCATGGTTCTGCGACGTGATCACCACGCGGCCGTCTTCGAGATCCTTGACCGGATGGTTCGCGCCGTGATGGCCCGTCTTCATCTTCATCGTCTTCGCGCCGACCGCGAGGCCCATGATCTGGTGGCCCAGGCAAATGCCGAAGGTCGGAATGCCGCGCTCGATGAACTCCCTGGTCGCCGCGATCGCGTAGTCGCACGGCTCAGGGTCGCCCGGGCCGTTCGACAGGAACACGCCGTCGGGGTTGAGCTCGAGCGCGTCAGCGGCGCTCGCTTGCGCCGGCAGCACGGTGACATGGCAGCCGCGCTCGGCCAGCATGCGCAGGATGTTCTGCTTGACGCCGTAGTCGAATGCGACCACGCGGTACGTCGGCGCTTTCTGCTCGCCGTAGCCCGTGCCCAGACGCCATTCGGTTTTGGTCCACTCGTAGGTTTCCTGGGTCGACACGACCTTCGCGAGGTCCATGCCGGCGAGGCCCGGGAACGAGCGCGCGAGTTCGATGGCCTTCGCTTCGTCGTCGGAACCAGCGAGGATCGCGCCGTTTTGCGCGCCCTTGTCGCGCAGGAGGCGGGTCAGCTTGCGGGTGTCGATGCCGGCGATGGCGACCACGCCTTCGTCCTGCAGATATTGCGGGAGCGTGCCCTCCATGCGGAAGTTCGACGCGAGAACCGGCAGATCACGGATGATCAGGCCGGCGGCATGGACTTTCGTCGCTTCGACGTCTTCGGCGTTCACGCCGACGTTGCCGATATGCGGGTACGTGAGGGTCACGATCTGGCGCGCGTAGCTCGGGTCAGTCAGGATTTCCTGATAGCCGGTGATGGCAGTGTTGAACACGACCTCACCGATGGTGTGCCCTGGGGCGCCGATCGAATAACCACGAAAGACCGTGCCGTCGGCGAGCGCGAGTAGAGCGGGAGAAAATGACGGCAACACGGGAGACTCCTTGGGGGAACACCCTGTTGCCACCTGTCTATCCGATTGCAAGCCGCAGCGAAACACATCGTGGATGCGCGCGCAGACTCGCTCGCGAGTTGCCGGTGACGCTGCAAGGGGCGCGATGGGTCCATTGTGTGGACGACTCGGCTGGGTGTGGAACCCTTCTTGCTACGCCAATGGCGCGCGGCGGATGAACGGTATGGGGGAGGTAGGCGCTAGGGTGCGGGTGGATAAGCTCAAACCTTCAAATTATAGCCTGAATCCACTGTTCCCTCCAAATGGGAGATAGGACGAGGCGTTGAGGCGACGTGCCTGGGCGGACCTTCAAAGCCTTGCCGGGCCGCGTCGCCAGGTACTTGCCACGCCTGTCTATGCGGTTCTGTCGAGACACCACTATTGACGGGGACCGAACCGCCGTGGCGGCCCCTCCGGGTCCGACGCAAGGCCTGGCGCGGCCGTTCAGGCCTCCTGCTCCGCGCGCATCTCGCCCGAACGGACAAGCTGCCGACCCGGCAACACGTACCAGATCGCACTCAGCACCTGCAGCGCGACGAGGATTTTCCACGCGCTCAGATGCGCGAGCGCCGGGTAATGCCCGCCGCTCGCCGGCCAGTGCGACAGCACCGCGCCAACGCCGATCTGGAAACCGAAGATCAGCAGAAAAATAATTAGCGTCAGCGTCGTGTTGACCCGGCCGATCATCTGCGGCGGGAAATGCCGCGCCATCACCGCGTAGCTCAGAATCCCGGTGCCGCCGAAGATGCCGTAGGCGGCCCACAACAGGCTCGCCGGCAACGGCGCGTTAAACATGATGAGCATCTGCGTCAGCACATATAGCGCCATGCCGATGCCGCAGAACGCGTACAGCGAGAGGCCGCGCCGCTCGAGACTACGCGCCGCCGCGCCGAAACCGACGCAGCCGGCCATCATCGCGAAGCCGAGAATCGACACGAGCGCCGCCGCCTGGTGCGGCTCGAAGCCTTGTACGTCGCGCAGCCATGCTCCGACCCACAACGACTGCATCGCGTAGAAGACGCCTTGCGTAACGACCGAGAACGACGCGATTTTCCAGAATGCCGCGCTGCGCAGGATGTGCCACGTACCCTTGAACTGCGCGACGATGCTCGCCTGGCGATGCGTTTCGCGCGCGTCCGGAGCGAGCGTCCATTGCGCGAGCGCAACCGCTACCGTCAGCACACCGAGTCCGACGCAAACCGGGCGCCAGCCGGAAAAACCGAGCACCCACGTGAGCGGCGAACCGACCATCACGCCGCCGAAACCGCCGATCGCCATCACAAGCCCGTTCATCAATGGCAAACGCGCCACGGGAAAATGCTGCGCGAGCGCCTTGAACGCGGCGCCGAGGCACACCGACACGCCAACGCCGATCAGCAGCCGCCCGACCATCATCATGCCGAGACTGTGCGCGGCGCCGAATACCCAGATGCCGAGCGCGGCAAAAAGCAACGTGACGGACGTCACGCGACGCGCGCCGAAGTGATCGAGCAGCACGCCAGCGGGGATCTGCGCGCCCGCGAAACCGAGGAAATACAGACTCGTCAGCACACCCAGATCGGCGGCTGACAGACCGAGATCGCGCGTGATGAACGGCGCGAAACCAAGATTGACGCCGCGAAACACGTAAGAGACGAAGTAGCCGGCGGAAAAAAGCAGAAAGACGCGCAGTTGGGTCGACGACATAAATCAGGAAGTAAACCTGGAAATGACCTCAAGAACCTCTCCCGAGGTTCGGACGGATCAGGACGGACCGGCACCCCGCGGCCAACGCGGCCGAAGCACGAACAATAAAGTAAATACCGCAAACGCGCAGGAATCGTCCGCGCAATGAAAAACGCCGTCACCCTGAGGTGACGGCGTTGGATGAACACGGTACGTGATCGGAGCGCAATCCATGCGCTGCCCCCGCAACGCATGTGGTCACTACCGTGAGAGCCGCTATTGGTCTATTTACCCTTCTTCTTCGCGTTGGCCACGGTCTTCGGGCGGCTCTCAGCCGCAGCCTTCGACGCCTTGCCGGGCTCCGAGGCCGAGACCTTCTCGACCTTGCCCTTGCTGGCAACGGGCGCCGCCGGCTTGTTACCCTTGCCGCCCGGCTCGGAGACCTTGACGATGGCGGAGTGGCCGCGCCCTTTCTTCTTATCGTAGCGCGATTCACCGTGTGTGTCTGCGACGTGGACGCCAATCTTCTGCACACTGCCGCCTTGCACGTCGGCGGCGATCTTTTCCGGACCCGGCTCGCTGGGTACCGGCTTGCCGACCGGCACGTGCAGCACGATCACCTGGCCGCGCGAAACCTGATCGCGATGCGTCCTGTTCCACGCCTTCAGCTGAGCGACCGACACGCCGTAGCGCACCGCGATGGCCGCCATCGACTGATTGCGACGCACGCGGATCAGCATCTTGCGCGTGTCGGGTACGTCGGGTTCCATCGCGAGCACCGCGCTTTCGGCGACGTCGGCGCTGATGTCCTCGTCGTCGTCCGAGCCGCGCGGCACGACGATCGTCGAGCCCGGCTTCAGGCGCATACCGACCGGAATCTTGTTCACTTCCATCAGCGTGTCGGGGTCGACGCCGATCTTCTGTGCGATCGCCGCGGGCGTCGCGCGTGCGTCGACCGTGTAGGTGGTCCAGGACGACAGCGAGCCCGAGTACGTTTTCAGATTGCGCTCGAACGCGGACGCGTTGTCGAAAGGCAACAGAATCTGCGGCTGCGTCGCGCCGAGAATCACCGGCTTCCTGAACGACGGGTTCAACGAACGGAACTCGTCCGTCGACATGTTGGCGAGCCGCGCGGCGACGTCGACGTCGATGTCGTGCGAGGTCGTGACCGTCACGAAGTACGGGTGGTTCGGAATAGACGGCAGGGTGAGCCCGTACATCTGCGGGTTCATCACGAGGTTCTTGACCGCTTGCAGCTTCGGCACGTAGTTGCGCGTTTCGTTCGGCAGACGCAGGCTCATGTAGTCGGTCGGCAGACCCGCCGCCTCGTTGCGCGCGATCGCGCGCTGCACGTTGCCCTCGCCCCAGTTATACGCAGCGAGCGCGAGTTGCCAGTCGCCGAACATGTCGTGCAGGTTCGACAGGTAGTCGAGCGCGGCACTGGTCGACGCAAGCACGTCGCGGCGCTCGTCCTGCCACATGTTCTGCTTCAGGTTGTAGGTCCGGCCCGTGCCCGGCATGAACTGCCACATACCCGCAGCCTTGGCGACCGACAAAGCCTGCGGGCTATATGCAGACTCGATGAACGGCAGGAGCGCGAGCTCGGTCGGCATATGGCGCGACTCAAGTTCCTCGACGATGTGATACAGGTATTTCTGCGAGCGCTCGGTCATGCGCTGCACGTAATCGGGACGCTGCAGATACCAGTTCAGCTGCATGTCGACGAGGTCGCTCTGCAGGTCTGGCATCTGGAAGCCACGGCGAATGCGGCCCCACAGATCGGCGTCCTGGCTCGTCAACTGATTGACGGAGCTCTGGTCGACGTTGATGGTTTCTTTAGCGGTGGCGTTCTTGCGAAGGGCGTCGGCTACGGCCTGCTGGCTGGCGGGGTTAGTGGCGGTATTCGTCGTCGGTCCCTGACTCGCGCACGCGGCGAGTGTCAGGACCAATAACGCACTTAAGATAAATCGCATGAACGTCTCGGTTTCCACAAGGGCTGGAATTTGCAGCCGATAGTACGAAACGTCAACGTTTCCGTCAATTGGAAAATCAAGAAAAAAATCAACCAAATCTGGGGCTTGGCGAATTTTTCCGATTCATCGCGTGAAGAACCGCCGAATGCGCTCCGGATCAACGGAAGCGGTTCTTCCATTCGCGCATCAATGTGAAGGCCTTCAGCCGGTCAGACACCGTTTCGTGCAATCGTGCTTCGAGGTTCGACTGGATCGCCGGCTCGCCTGCGCGCAGGAACGGATTGACCGCGAGCTCGTGCGCGATCGTGGTCGGCAGCGTCGGCTGTTGGCGGGCGCGCAACTCGTTCGCCTTATCGCGCCACGCCTGCAGTTCGGCATTGTGCGGCTCGCAAGCGAGCGCGAAACGAATGTTCGACAGCGTGTATTCGTGTGCGCAATGCACTTCGGTTGCGCCGGGCAGCGCGGCGAGCGCATCGAGCGAATTCAGCATCTGCTGCGGCGTGCCTTCGAAAAGGCGCCCGCAACCGCACGCGAACAGTGTGTCGCCGCAAAACACGTGCGGCGTGCCGCGCGTATCGGCCGCCTGGAAATAGGCGATGTGTCCGCTCGTGTGACCGGGCACGTCGAGCACGCTGAATTCAAGTGCGGGTGCAGCGATCGTCACGTGATCGCCACTTTTGAGACGATGTGTCAGGTGCGCGATCGCTTCGCCGGCGGGGCCGTAGACCGGCACGTCCTGGCCGTTCAGCAGATCGGCCACCCCGCCGACGTGGTCTTGATGATGGTGCGTGAGTAAAATAGCGCTCAGCCGCCAGCCTCGTTGGGCCAGACAGGCGCGCACAGGGGCGGCTTCGCCCGGATCGACGACGACCGCGTGGTGTCCGTCGGCAATGACCCAGATGTAATTGTCTTCAAACGCCGGGACCGGTACGTACTCGAGCGCATTCATAGGCGACGCATTTTTAATATGACTGACCGAGCGATTATAGACTGGCCCGCCTGGACCGATTCGCCGCCAGGCCGCTACGTGCTCGACTGGGAGCAAACCCAGCTCGATCGCGTGGTGTCGGACGTGTTCGGCTATCATGCGCTGCAACTCGGCCTGCCGCAGCTCGACGCGCTACGCGAGAACCGCATGCCGTGCCGCGGCCTCGTGCTCGACGCGGCGAGCGGCGCGAGCGCGCCGTACACGTATCCGCGCTGGGCACGTCGTGGCAGCGTGAGCGGCATCGGCAGCGCGGGCAACGCTGGCGACGACAACCCCGCGAACGCCGCGCGAGGCGCCCCTGGTCTGCACGCGCCGGCCGGGCGCAGCGCGGTCTGGTGCGACCTGCTCGATCTGCCGTTCGAGGCGCAAAGCGTCGACCTGCTCGTGATGCCGCATACGCTCGAATTCACCAGCGACCCGCACCGGCTGTTGCGCGAAGCCGAACGCGTGCTGGTGCCCGAAGGCCAACTGATCATCCTCGGCTTCAACTCGTTGTCGCTGTGGGGAGTACGGCAGTCGATCGGCAAGATGACAGGCCGCCCGTTCGTGCCCTCCGCCGTCGATCTGATCGCGTTCACGCGCCTGAAGGACTGGATCAAGCTGCTCGGCTTCGACCTTGAACGCGGGCGCTTCGGCTGCTATCGTCCGCCGCTCGCGAGCGATCAATGGCTCGCGCGTTACGGCTTCATGGAAGCCGCCGGCGACCGCTGGTGGCCGATTTTCGGCGCCACCTACATGATCAAGGCGATCAAGCGCGTGCGCGGCATGCGTCTCGTCGGGCCGCTCAAAGTGAAAAAGCCCGTGCTCGCGGCAGGCCTCGCGCCCGCCGCCACCCCGAACACACGAAACCATACCGAATGACTCCAGATCACATCGACATCTATACCGACGGCGCCTGCAAGGGAAATCCCGGCCCTGGCGGCTGGGGCGCGTTGCTGCGCTTCGGCAGCCAGGAAAAAGAACTGTTCGGCGGCGAGGCCAACACGACCAACAATCGCATGGAGCTGATGGGCGTGATTTCCGCGCTCGAGGCGTTGAAGCGCCCGTGCAAGGCGATCGTGCACACCGACTCGCAGTACGTACAGAAAGGCATCAGCGAGTGGATTCACGGCTGGAAGAAGAAAGGCTGGGTCACCGCGGCGAAACAGCCGGTCAAGAACGCCGATCTGTGGAAGCGGCTCGATGCGCTCGTCGCGCAACACGAGATTGAATGGCGCTGGGTGCGCGGCCACAATGGCCACCCGGAAAACGAGCGCGCCGATCAGTTGGCCAATCGCGGCGTGGCATCGCTCGCCGAGATGTAAAGAGCGTGCGCGCATCGGCTACACCGCGCGCCGCCCTCCCCGCTTTTTTTCCGCAATTTTTTCGAAGCAGGCTAATCCGACATGCGTCAACTGATCCTCGATACCGAAACTACCGGCCTGAACGCCCGCGGCGGCGACCGGATTCTCGAACTCGGTTGCGTCGAGCTCGTGAACCGCCGGCTGACCGGCAACAACCTGCACTTCTATATCAACCCCGAGCGCGACAGCGATCCGGGCGCGCTCGCGGTGCACGGCCTCACCACGGAATTTTTGAGCGATAAGCCGAAGTTCGCGGAGATCATCGACCAGTTCCGCGATTTCATCCAGGACGCGGACCTGATCATCCACAACGCGCCATTCGACATCGGCTTTCTCGACGCCGAGTTCGCGCTGCTCGGTCTGCCGCCAGTGAGCATGCACTGCGGCGAGATCATCGACACGCTCGCGCAAGCCAAGCAGATGTTCCCCGGCAAGCGCAATTCGCTCGATGCGCTGTGCGACCGCTTCGGCATCAGCAATGCGCACCGTACGCTGCACGGCGCGCTGCTCGACTCGGAACTGCTCGCCGAGGTCTATCTGGCGATGACGCGCGGTCAGGAAAGCCTCGTCATCGACATGCTCGGCGAAGCGCGGGCCGGCGGCGATACGCATGCGCCGCGTGTCGCGCTCGACTCGCTGGAGCTGGTCGTGATCGCTGCGAGCGACGACGAAAGCACCGCGCACGAAGCCGTACTCGACGATCTCGACAAGGCGCTCAAAGGCGCGAGCGTATGGCGTCTTGAACCCGCGCCGGCAACTGATGAGCAAACTGCTTAAAAAAGACTAGACGAACCCTAAATTCCCTGAGATAATTTCGATCTCTTCGGGTGGTTAGCTCAGCGGTAGAGCACTGCCTTCACACGGCAGGGGTCACAGGTTCAATCCCTGTACCACCCACCAGATTCATGGGTACGTGAAACCCGAAGAATAAAGGCCCTCTGGCGAAAGCCGAGGGCCTTTTTCTTTGCGTTTGCAAACCTCGCGGAATGCCCTTTTGGTGCACGAGCGGTGCACCTCGAAAATCAGCCCCAGACAACGACGAACAACTGTCTGGAGCATCCAGTGGCATCAATCCTGAAGCGGGGAAACTATTGGCGCGCGTTTATACGTCGGCGCGGCTATCCCACCCAAACACGCACGTTCGACACAAAGGCTTTAGCCGAAGCTTGGGCACGGTGTATCGAGTCCGACATGGATCGAGGGACCTTTGTCGATAGAACGGAAGCGGAGCGCAACACGCTTGACGACCTCTTGAAGCGATACGCCAACGAGGTCTCGCCCCATAAGAAGAGCGGTGCGGGCGAAATCGAGCGGATAAAAAAACTGCGCGAAGACCTCATTTCACAATACAAAATCACTGCTCTATCGAGCAAGGTCATCGCGGACTACCGCGATCGCCGACTGGCCGGCGATGCAAAACGAAAAGCGGTCACAGGATCGACTGTCAACCGTGAGCTAACGCTCATTGGGCATGTCCTCAATGTGGCGCGCAAGGAATGGGACGTCCACATAGACGTCAACCCGGTATCACTCATCCGTCGCCCGCGAGAAAATCGATCCCGCACCCGTCGGCTGTCGCACGACGAAGAAAAGCGACTGCTCGCAGAATTAGCAGCCAGTCCACGCGACGAAAACGGTCGCTTTGAACGCGGCGGCAGTCGAAACGACTGGGTAAGACCGATCGTTATTATCGCGGTCGAAACCGCGATGCGACGAAGTGAAATCTTGTCGCTGCGCTGGTCCGACGTGTTTCTTGAGGATCGGTACGTGCGTCTGCACGATACGAAAAACGGTGAATCGCGAGACGTGCCACTATCGAGCCGCGCTGTTGCCACGTTGTCCGCCCTCCCCCGTCACATCACCGGCCGCGTCTTTCCCATCTCCGCCGATTCGCTGAAGAAGGTTTTTCTTCGTGCCTGTGAGCGGGCCCAATTAGACGACCTTCACTTCCATGATCTTCGCCGAGAGGCCTGCACGCGCCTCGCGGACCGCGTGGACAGCGTCCTGGAGCTGGCCGCCATCACCGGCCACCGCACCCTCAACGTACTGCACCGGGTCTATTACAAGCCACGTGCCACTGATTTGGCCCGGAAACTTGGCTGATTCGACGCGAAAGCGGCGTGCTGACCGGCGGCTACCAGCCAGCACGCCTAACCACAACTCACCTGAACGAGAGAGGTGAAATCATGGCTGCACCCATTCTACCGGCCCACCCCCTCAATGGCCTGCCACTCGATTGCGAACTGTCCGTGGTCTTCGAAACAGAAGACCCGTTTCGCATGCCCCTTGACCGATTGAAAACGCTAATCGAGCGCAGCGAACCGGGCGAAATGAGAGGCTACCTATTTGGGTTGTATGACTTGCGCCGCGCCGTCGTCTACGCAGGGGGGCACTGACGTGCACAACGCAAAAGGTCATTTCACTCGGTCAACAATGCTACGGGAAGCGAGCATGAACGCTGCATTTGCGTTTGCTGCGCTGATCGCGGTGTCACCACTGGCAGTCGCCCAAACTTCGCCGTCTGACCCGTTGGGCGTCGAGCCACCCGGCACGCCCCCAGACATCGTCGCGATCTGGGAGGAGTTCTACAACCAGCAGACGATGGAGGTGCAGGTTGTGAACGGCGTCTGCGTGCAAATTCCCATGACGCGGCGGCAGTGGTTCGCGCTGCATCGCGCGAGGTGACATGGAAACTAACCACTTCTTTCGCGTAATACGAGCGTTGCCACTCGCTCTGCGCCGACGCCGGGCTCGTGGTGTTTTGACGCGCGAGCAGTTCAGGGACGCCTGCTTGATTGTCCAGGTTTGTGTGCTCGTGCATTGCTTCCTGTGCGCTTCGCTTTGGTGGGCGCGCATCCATCACGGCACGGGGAGCTGGTCGAATTGGCTCGGCGTCGCCGTGGCCATCGCCTGGGTCACCTTCTTCTGGGGATTCCTGCTGAAGCAGGCGTTCAAAGCACTCGAAAACGAAGTCGCGAGGGACATCCAACAATGACCGGCTACGATTCAAAAACAGACGACCTTCCCAGTTGCTTCGCTCATGCAGTCCTATGTTCGCGACATCGCGCTTTAATGGGCAAGGCGAAGCGAGCAGCAACTGCGGCGGTTATCACGCTGACATCGGCAACGTCCTTTGCGCAGTCGTCCGTGTCGATGAGCGACATTCAGAACGCAGCGAACCGCAGTGGCGACAAGTCGATGTCGCTACTGGAACTGGTCTACGGGTCGGTGGTACACAACCCGCTTGCTGCTGGTGGCGGATCGGGCGGCATGATTGCGCAAATGTTCCTCGTGCTGAATTCGTGCATGCTCGCGGTCGGGGCGATTTGGGCCATGTACCACTTTGGTTCCGCGATGATAGCAACCGGGCAGGACGGTGAGTTCATGGGGCAGAAGAAATCGTCACCTTGGTTCATCATCCGCTTGGGCGCGGGCTTCGCTGGCCTCGTTCCTATGTTCGGCGGCTACTGCGGCGCACAGATGGTGATGCTGTGGGGAACAATGCTCGGCGTGGGCATTGCGAACCTGTCGCTCGACGCGGCGGTTTCAGTGCTCAACAGCGGCGGATCGATGATCGCAACGCCAGCGTCGCCGCAGGCCACCGCACTGGCGAAAGCTCTCTTCGAAGGGAACCTTTGCGCGCAGGCGGCTAACGCGGCGATCGCCAACATGCCGAACGACAGCGGCGTGTCCGTCGATCCGGCCGAGAATTTCACCGCGATTATGACGAGCAACAAGGTCGTGCTCATGAACCAGCGCGGCCTTTCCTGTGGCGGAGCGGAGATCGACATTACACAACCGCCGACGCTGCCAACGTATGACGGCATGGCCGTGTATTCGCTCGACCCCGGATCGATTTACTCGCAAATGCTCAGCGCACACCAGAGCGCATTGAGCACGCTCCAGTCCACGTTGTCTGATGCTGCGCAAGCTTACGTGTCGGCCGTGAACGGGCAGACACAGCCGGCAGATCCGCAAAACACGATCAATCAGGCCGCGCTCCAGTACCAGGCTACTATTTCGCAGGCGATATCGAATTCCACGACCGCAATCAGCGGACTCGCGAGCGTGATCCAGTCGAACCTCCAACGCGACGGCTGGATCATGATGGGCGCGTGGTATCAGACTTTCGCGCAGGCAAACTCGCAGGTGACGACGCTCGCGAACGCGACGGCCGCCGCTGTGCCCGGCACCGATGCCAACAACATGCCGTACCCGCAGCTATACCGGAAGGTCAGCGCGACGTATGCGCAACAGAACCAGCAGGATGCATCGGTGACGACTTCGCCAAGTCTCGCCAACCTGTCGGGAAGTGGGATTACGGGCATCACCGACGCGAAGAGCATCCTCGGGAAGGTCTTCGACGGCCAAGGCATGGTGAAGTGGGCGGTCAATCTGAACTCCGGTCAAGGGCCGGGAGGCACGACGAATCCGCTGATCGGCATGAAGAACCTTGGTGACTACATTCTCGACGCAGGCTGGACCGCGCTCGGTGCATATGCCGCCTTGAAGGGCCTGGAGGGGGCTTCGGACTCCAATGTTGGAAAGTTGATAGGCGTAGTCGGAGACGTGGCGACAGGAGGGGTCGTCGGTGCCGCCAAGGGCGCGGCAAAAGGCATCCTCGATGCATTGGCACCGTTCGTCGTGGTTATGTGCATCACGTTGTTCTTCTTCGGCGCGATGCTGTCGATCTACATTCCGATGCTTCCGTTCAT
The DNA here is from genome assembly GCF_014397645.1 of Paraburkholderia sp. 31.1. Classification (NCBI taxonomy): domain Bacteria; kingdom Pseudomonadati; phylum Pseudomonadota; class Betaproteobacteria; order Burkholderiales; family Burkholderiaceae; genus Paraburkholderia; species Paraburkholderia sp. 31.1. Next base: position 26,749 of record NZ_VZQN01000008.1, on the reverse strand, counting down.
CATCTGGTTCAGCGGCGTTTTGTCGTGGTACGCCGTAGTCGGCGAGTCGATGGTTGCTTCGCCGCTATGGGCGATGACGCACCTCGACGGCGAAGGTGAAGGGTTGGGACAAAGGCCGACGCACGGCTACATCTTCCTGTTGAACGTCATGTTTCGACCGGTCTTCATGGAAATCGGCTTCGTACTGGCCGGAGCGGGCATCGTGGTGCTTGGAACGCTGCTGAATTCAATGTTCGGGGTCGCTATGGCAAACGCCCAATACGACTCCACGACGGGCGTCGTGAGCATCATCGGCTACATCGTTCTCTATGTCGGTATGTGCCAGACGTTGTGCAACAACACGTTCAGCCTGATCCACATCGTTCCTGACCAAGTGTTCTCGTGGGTTGGTGGTCAGATGGCGTCGCGCATGCCGGAACTGGAAGATCGAGTGAATCGGCTGTTTGGCTCAGGTATTGGGCACGGTGGCAATATCGGACGAAGCCAAGCGCCCTCAGTGCTCGGGCGAGGCGATGGCGATCCTCCGAAGCCCACTGCTGACGCTGGTGGTCGGGACACCGCGTAGCAAGTTGCCCGTATTCAAGGGCCGTCCGTTTGATCTACGTCGTGCGGTGATTGACGGACACCACGGCGTCGAACTGCTCATCAAACAACCGTTGCCTGTTCTGTTGAACCGTTAAGAAATGGGACGGAGCGACCTTCGTGAGTTCGCGTATCGCGATTTCTTTCAGCGCTTTATGGCCGGCAAGGTTAGCTTGGGCAACCAGAAGCTGTTGCTCAAGCTTCTTCGCATAGGCTTTCCAATCCTGCGCATTACGCTCAGAGGCAAACGCCCTGCCGAGCGCGGCTCCATTGTCGATCATTCCTCGGCCCCTTCGGACTTGTCCCGATTTTTCAATATATCGGGAACCCGGCGAACCTCGCAAGAGCCATTTTCGTGAGTGGCGTCGGCACCGTCGCCCACAATCCGGCCTGTCTTTCGATTGAGATAAACAGGCCGGATACCGCGCGACTCCAGATTGCGCACAGCTTCAGCGACGGCTTCATCGGCTCGATTCAGAAACTTGGGGCTCCGCATATAGCGGCCTAGTTTGTCGGCTGGCATGGCGTTCTCCTTTTGTTAGAAGCATACGCCGGCTGCCCGGACCATCGAAAGTGTTGATTTCGCCTGCTGCATTCCGTGGGCGCGACCAAATAACCTCGATCCGCGGAAAGAATCGGGGGAAAAGTTTGGGCTTCACGTGCTGTTCGGCTGGCTTGCCGCTCCCGCGAACCTTCACCGAGCGTCGCAGGCACTGCAAAAAGTGCCTTGATGGCTTTATGCACCGTCGTAATCGAACGGTCACACAGCAGTGAGGCGCGACCAAATAACCTCACAATGTCAATTCACCCTTGGTTGACAGACGGTGTGCCCGTCGTTTTCGGCCATTGCCAGCGGTGGCTGCATCAAAAAAGTTCGCACGCTACGCGCACTCGCTTGGCGACGCATTTCGACCCACGAGGGACGGTCGACGCAGCTAAATGCGGACGCTCCCAGATATGACACTCGCGTTTCCGCTTGTGCCGCGCTACGAGGATCGCTGCGTGCGGCACCGGGTACACGGCAACTACCAGATTTTCTATCGCGTCATCGACCAGCCCCCGAGCGGATCAACGTTATTCATCTTCTGCACAGCGCGCGGGACATTACCGCGATCCTCTTTCCGTAGGCACAAAAACAAAGGCCCGAAGCGTGGCAACGCTTTGGGCCTCTGCCGTCAAACAATACGGAGTAAGACGGGTCCAACCGGTTTGCATTACAGCGCCAGCTACCGAATCAGCCGTGGTCCCGCAGGGTTCGTCTCGTAAGCTCGAGCAAGCGTTTCACAGGACGATCTACTGTCGATCCCCGGTATCGGTTGGTGGTCGGATGATAGGCTTGGCCCGCCGCGACCACGCACACCACATTAACGGTGTCCTCCGGATCGCCGCCCATGTCAATGCCAGCCGACGAACTTACCTCCGTTATCGTGTCCAGCCGAATCCATCGCGACGTGACTCCGCGCGACGGAGACGGCAAGGACCCTTTCTCGACGGGTACTACTCTCAGCCAGACAGGCGTACCGTCCGACGGCTCCACCGCTAGGTTGTCATCAGGCAGGAGGTTGAAAGCCAGCCCATTTATGAGGGCATGCTGTTTTTCGCGTGGTAGATTTTTGATGGCTTGGTCCGAAACCACCCCTAGCAAAGACTCTCTGGTTGAGAGAAGAACTTCTTCGTAGATATCCCGGTCACTGACCGTGGTTTTCCCATATCGTTGGCACAGGTCATTGAACAGCGCCAGCCTTAGCGTTTCGGTCATGCGTTGCAAATCATCGCTCATGAATCAGATCCTTTTTGTCACGAGTTGCACAGCGTACATCACGCTCGCACGGTAAGGAACCCCCTACTTGTAGCGGCTTGATAACAGCCATTCGAGGTCGCCGACCGGACATTCGGGAAGTCCCCGGCGCGACTCGTTTGGCATCGACCGCAACCTGAACGGCCGCTGACGTTCGATTTATTCACGGGGCAACTTGGTATCCGCTCATGTGATTATCTCAGGTCGCAGCACAAGGCTGATGCCGCCTTCCAAGCGATTGGTGGTCCAATGCGCCGAGAATCATACGACGAATCGATATCAATGGCGCGAGTTTATCGGAAGTCGCGGGTTCTGAATGGCCGAAACCAGAATTTTGTTGACACGTCAGCCAATACTTATACTTCAACCACAGTAGCAGGCATCATTAGACCGATGGAAAGTTAGCCCGCCTCTAGCGGTACTATTGGAGAATCATTCTTATATGCTTGTTAATTTCTTCACGCGTCATGCGGGCCGTGTTAAATTCGCAATCTATAAATTCACCCTCGTCAAATCCCGCTTCATTTTCAAATCCAGAAAGCAAAAAATAACTATAATAATTTTTATATAGGAAATAATGAAGCTCAACAAAAAAATCCAGAAAATCAACGTCATAAAAACATTCGGAGATGCGTCCTGATTCATGATGCAATGCTCGCTTAGTCGAGCCATCATGGTAGACAAACACATCGCCAAGATGATTTAAAGCACTGTTTTCTATAGCCTTAAGCTTGGATATCTGTATATTGCTCCTACACTTAAAAGCGCAAAAGAGATAATAACTTGGGCTCTCTGAGCTGGATGATCTGGTTGCAAGGTCGCCCATGGTTACCCCTACCTTGGCAAATTCACTATCTCGAGCGTTGGCACCTAGATACAGCCACTTCTCGGTCGACTCGAAATTTGCTTTTGATTCGTTATGAATGAACTCCATTTTATAGCAGGCAAATGGATCAAGTTCCAAGTCGTACTCTCTTTTCGTCCTTTTCAAATTTTCCTCTCAAAATAAACTTTTTAGCAAAAATTTTTCTCGCCGGGGTAACGCATTAGCACCGCTGGCGAGCGTCTGCTTCTGGCCCGTTTGGCGACGGCGCAGTCGCCACTCGCATAGCACAGCATTCGCCACGCCGCAGTGGCGGATCAACCACGGACTCCCCGGCAAACGGTGTGTGATGAGATTCCGTCTCACCCAGGCCAAGCGGCATCGCTTCGCGCCGTCACACGATGACTTGCAAAGTCACTATTACGTATAACGTCATGATTATGACGATCGACGGGCGCAATCTGACATAAGCGCTGTTATGTCGCACAACGAAGCAAATGGCGCTTAACGCGCCCGGCTTGCCGTGAAACAATGCTGGTCGCGATACCTGAAAGCCTTAGCAGGCGGGTGATGCAGGCGATTAAAACTGAATGCGTGAAACAAGCTCGTGCACCATTTCCCGACTCCTCAACGGAGCGGAGAACGCTATTCGCACTGGACCACCGCAGAACCCTAGCTGGCAACCGAATAACCCGATTGCGAATCACGCCGCTGAGGCATCACCGCGACCAATTAACCTCAATATGCCGCACCGCCCGCCAACTCGCCGCGTCGGGAACTTGCAACTCCGACTTTTCGGCCGGACGTTAGCTGAGCCTGCCGCCTCTTAGACATCGTTTCGTAGATGGCTTGTGCGACTGCCTTTGCCAAGGGTATTGGCACGCCGTTGCCTATCTGCCTCGCAATCGATGACCGATCCCCCTCGAACACCCAGTCATCTGGAACCCCTTGCAACCTTGCGCCTTCGCGTAACGTAATGACCCTGTCTTCCGTCGGGTGGAGGTAACGACCTTTCGATGCGTTCTGAAAGCTGCAACGAAGCGTGTTCGCGGGCGCGTCAAATTTCATTCGCCCCCACACGTCCGTTGCTTGTGCTCCCATTTTTGCCCAGCTCGGTGGGCACAAATGTGGCGCTTGGCGTAGCAGATCTCGCTTGTCTCCGTTCCGCGGTATTAGCTTAATGCGTTCCGCGGCGACTCCGACAGGAACAGGGGCGACATGCTGCATCTTTATGCTCGGGGCTTTCGACAGGCCCTTAAATGCCTCACGTACGGTGACAGCGCGAGCGACGGTTGCCTCCGGCTTCCGTGGCAGACCAATTCTCGAGAGAACGCAAAACACGCGTAATCGATTTTGCGGCGCTCCAAAGTCGGAAGCGTTCAGTTTCCAAACAACAGACTCGTAACCGAGCTTTTTCGCGGCACGCTCAACCGCACGCCAATATTTGGATTCAATAAATTGCGGAACGTTTTCGATAACAGCGATCTTTGGATTTGCAGATCGAATCCAATCTACAACAGAAAGAGACAGTTTATTTCGATAATCATTGCTGTCCATTTTTCCAAGAGAGCTAAATCCTTGGCAAGGGGGACCGGCGACGATTACGTCTGCAGTGAGCCCATCCACAACCTGCCTGACATCCCACGTCTGAGCGACAGGATCTAAGTTCCTATTAAAGCTGGCCACCGCCCGCGCGTCCGATTCGGCAGCAAAAATGGATCTAAATCCCGCCTGCCGAAACCCTTCAGTCATGAGACCCGCCCCTGCGAACAAATCAATTGTTTTGTTCATTTCTCACCAGGTTAATATTAAGCATTCTATTTTTAAGCGGCGATATCACATAAAACGATCTCGAACAAAATTGTCCACACGCTCCGCGCTAGCGGTACGTCAAATCAACCAAAACCGCACAGGCCCACTAAAAAGCCGTCATCATGACAAGAAAGCAGCGATTCGCCAAGCCCTCCTGTAACCCGATAGGGCCCGCCGCTCCTGCGCATCCCGCGCTTCTGAAAGCACCCGCGAGCCCTCTCCTCTTGTTGCCCCCGCATGAGGCACAAACAAGCGACCGCTCTTACCGGTGCGCACCATGACGGCCACGTCGCCCCTTCTTCTGGGGCCCTTTCCCGTGACTCGGAGTGGCAGCCTTCGACGGACGAGATGCGTTGACCGCCGACGCGCCACTTTGCGACGCAGTTCCGGACGCGACCGCCCCCGGAGCCCCGGGAGCCGTTGTCGACGCTGCAGCGCTACTGACCAGTGCCGCGTCTACCGTTATCGAATCGTCAACGGCGTTATCCTGAAGATGCGCCTCAAAAGCCTTGATCGCGTCGGAATGAATCGCTTGTGCGCGAGCGAGGAGTTCTTCGAGACCGATGACCTCCCACTCGGCGCTCGGCTCGCGCTTCTTAATTTCGTTCAAGAGCAATTGTTCCTCCTCACTCTGTTTTTTCGGGTTTGAGTCCGGCATGGACCCGATCAGGTACCCGTTAACAGTGGCAGGCTTCTTAAGCTCAGTCCTAATGAAATTCTCCACCTTCCCTATGTATTTTTTTAACTGAGTTAAATGATCGAACTGGAGCGGAAGAGTTGGCGATTTAAGCTCTACAATGGTAAAGACGTGTGGACTCGCGCTATCCGACATCAAAAATACCAAATCGGGGCGCTCTTTATCATAACTGCCATCGACATTGATGATCGGTGAATATTTGTCTACACCCAAGACCTTCGCAATCTTAGAAGCCAGTCTATTCAGATTTTCATCACTAGTCACATAATTCGAATATTCCGGCTTAATTAACCAAGGATCACGTTTAAAGAGATTTTGCAACTCACCCTCGATCCCTTTCTGCTTCCACAGATTATCACCCTTCTCAATAAGCTTGCGAAGTGCGATAATACCATTCCGGCGACCGCGATACAGCTTCAGAGAATCACTCTTCTCGATTTCCGCAAGCTCACCCAATTCACTTGTAATACGATGAATTGTGCCCGGATCCGACTGCAATTCAATCAGGCGAATTAATACCTCACCGGCGTTCATCGACTGAACAACCAAGGGGGCTAATTGATTAAATTCGACACTTTCAGCGCCGTATCGCCCGGCAATTGTCTTCAAGAGTTTCGAAGCCGGCCCCCTAGTTTTCGAGGGCAGATGACTTATAATCTGCGTCATCATTTTCCCAGCTTCGGTCTCGCGAATCTCCTCATCGACCTTCCCTTCTTTGAAAGCTGCGTGCCTAGCAATCGCGGCCTTCATGATATCCGAAACGTGTTGAATAACCGCATCAACAATATCGTTATCTTCTCGAAGCTGCGTCCGATTCGTATTAACGAAATCAATTCCTAGTCGATCAATATCGTCAGCAACAAAAATCCCCTCCATATAATCCTGGGCATGGAAATTATGCATCCCGGTAGGAAGTTTAAAAAGCGATGGACCGGCAGCGAGACGGCCATTACAATAAATTCTCGCCCCTCTACGTCCCGCGCTTAGATGCTGACCCCGCTTTCTGAATTTAACAGCGTATTGAATCTTGAGTGACCCCAAATCTGGAATTGCAACATAATCTGTCACTAAATCCCCTGTTTTGGATGCATTCTCCGGGAAAATAAACTCATACTCCACGCCAGTCTCCTGCACGGGAGTTTCGTTCAGCGTGATGGCAAATTCCTCAGGTTTAATTCCGAAAAAAGCCTCCGCGAGCGTCTGATTTATCTTTTCCGCACTAGATTTAACTGCGTCTGGCTTAAGATCCAACAGCGTGATCGTTGTCCCATGTTCATCAATAGGAGCGCCTTCTTCGTAAGTTGCCGGAATCTTTATTTCCGTCAGATTCTCAGCTACGCGGAGTTCGCGGGCGTCCAACTTGAATATCGTTCGGAATGTCTCGCCGGCCCTCTTCGTAGAAATGGTGATTTTTTGAGCCGTCCCGAAACCAGCGAGTTTCCCAAGCCCCTTCCGCCCCATCACATGCCGCTTGCTCCCTTCTGACATAAGTTGGGTTTCAGCACCATTTGCGGCCGCCCGACGGCGGCGATTTATAGGCAGAAATTTGGACGCTACGTCGGATGGGCTCATGCCGTGCCCTTTGTCCGTGATTATGATTGCGACATCCGGCCCCAACGTCTCCTCAAACACCGAGACGTCCGGCAACGCAATCGGCGCAGCGAGAGGTTCAAGCGTGGCCACCTTCTCCTCTTGAGCAACTGCGCCCCCATCCACCGCGGAAGAAATCTCTTTGGCTGATAGCTCCTTTCGCTCGGCTAGGGCTTCCTTCTGCTTCAGCCTTTGGGCGACCTTCAGTTTTTGACGCTCTTCGGCGATGCGATCAAACGGAATTGAAATCTGCACATCGGGGGAATTGCTGTCATAAGCATTGGCGACGAACTCGACCAAGCATTTGCCCAACGACGTGTACATGTTGATCCCGAGCGCCTCCAACATTCCGCCCTGAATCAACATCTGAAAATTATCTGGCCTTTCGTTTTGGTTCATTGTGCGCGTCCAGCAAATTAGTTGTTTGATTGCCCCCCACCTTCGCAGCAAAGCTTTCAGAGTGTCCGAAAATTCGTGACGATCTCTGCTGCGCAAGCCGACACCGGAGCCAAGTGGAATGAGGGCGCTACCGAGTTTAACCGATACCGCGCGCCGCCTCACGGGCGAAAACTAAACTGCACGCGATCCATCTAAATCGCATAGAACGCTTGAGTAGCAGGCGTTCGCGCGGCACCATAAGGTTCGAATACGACCTTATTCGGCCTTACGATGGACCACCTTTCCAAGCCAGCCCGAAGCGCGCTCATGCGTCGAGTACGCCGTAGCGGCACCGGTCCAGAACTGGCCGTCCGCCGGCTCGTTTATTCAATGGGGTACAGATACCGACTTTGTGTCGCAGCATTGCCGGGCCGTCCAGATCTCGTGTTCCGCAGCCGTCGAAAGATCATCTTCGTCCACGGTTGCTTTTGGCACCGCCATACCTGTTCGCGCGGAAAGGCCCCTCTTTCGAACGCCGATTACTGGATCGCCAAATTTGACGCAAACGCAGAGCGCGATCGGAGAGTTCAAGACCAACTTGAATCAACCGGATGGAAGGTCCTCGTAGTCTGGGAATGCGAAACGCGGAATCTGGAAGCTCTAGCGTCGCGCATCGATATTTTTCTTAAGAACTGAGCGATTGCCTCACCACGGAACTCCTGTAGACAGCAGACTAGAAGTGACCTTCCTCCGAAATTTTGGGGGAAGCTCAATTCGTCGGCCGACAAACAGCGGCTACGAGATCGAAGAAATTTTGCCGAGCCGGAGGTTTATTTGGTCGCACCCGCAAATGCGTCGAATTCGACGCAAGTTCGACGCATTCCTCCAGTGCATCGCGCGCTTGAATGATTGACAGACGTGCAACAACGCATAGACGACGCATAGATGACGCATCCGGATGCCAGACATAGGAGATTCAATCCGCTTTGTGTTCGCGCCGCTTCGCGCTCGCCATTTTGAACCGGGCGAGGCGATCAACTTTCGGCGAATGCTTAATAGGACGCGTGGTGCTAACAAAAGGTACCTTGACCCGTCCGCCACGGCCTCTCCGGCCGTGGACCGCGTGCCCATAGGCGCCTATGGAGTAATCGCTGAGGTGACCCATGACCTTGGCTGCCTGCTCCAAAGTTATTTCGTGGTCGGAGGTGGCAGCCTTCAAATCGGACGCGACTTGATGGCGGAAACAATACGGACTGATCCGTGTCCGCAACTTTGGGAATGCGCTTCTGCCTAGGGCCACTACGCTGTTGTACAGGTAATCTCTATTGTGCGTGATCGTGTACTTGCCGTTCCCTTTAGCGGCGTTCCGGCATGTCACGGCGTGTAGAAAGCGTAATGCAGGGTTGGCATTCGCATCTACGCTAAACCCGATGTGACGCGTCGGTTGACCGCGCTCTCGGCCACCCGCGTCCACACATTTCGCGCCCCTGATCTTGACCATGAGTTGATCGGGTGACGCGACAAGCTCGATGCCCTGCTCGAGTTCGGCAGGGCGGCATCCTGTGATCCAGAGCACGGCAAGCGCAGGCATTAGCTGCGGCCGTGATTGCTGCCATTCTGGTGTTGATGCCGCCACCCATATGGATTCGCGCCAATCTGGCGGAAGCAGCTTAAGTGCAGATTTCTTCGCCTTTCCCATCGTTCACGCCCCTATCGGATTTCTGCCCACGTTTTGATTTCGGTCTTAGCCGGGCCCAGTGCAGTGAGATTTCGGACAGCAGAAATCGGCCGAACACCGCCCCCGAGTCGCTACGCGCCTCGACCCCTGAGGGGTTGGGGCTTGTCAGTTTTGGGCCGCAACACGCCATGCCTTCGCATGTCGGTGTTACGCCCCAAAACCGCCAAGCCCCCTCTTGTCCGACTTCGGCGTCGGACAAGAGACCGACACGATTTCGGCGCGTTGGAAATCAAGATCGGCCTGTGCTCGGCAGAGAAGAATTCGCAGGAATCGTGGCCGCCGCAGTTGGGTTGCGGTGATGACGTTCGCTTCACGCAGACCGGCGTTGTGCTACTGCTATCGTCATTCCCGCGCCCGCCCGTGGACGGCTGCGCTGCCCACCCCACGAGGGCGTGGACAGCGCCGGCTCGCCGGCCGGCGTTCCACAGCCGACCACCGGCTCCCCGCGACGTTTTGCCTTCGGCCTGACGCGCCCCAATGGGGCTTGCCCAAGCGACAATGACAGTCCGACAACAAGCCCCCTCTCTGCAAGCCAAAGCCGTTGTTGAGCAACCGCGCACATTGCGAGCGCCGCGAGCCCGGATCGAGCCGTACGGGGACGCGCGCCGCAGGCGTGGGGAGAGCGGCGGCCCGCAGGGACGATCCGGCTGGGCGCCAAATTGACCATCACAGAACGCGTGGAAACAAACTACGTCGCTCATGGCCGCGTTCGCGAAAGCGACGGCGTTTCGCATGCCTGCAACTGCGTGCGGATGCGTCGCTGAAAATCCGATGGATCTTCCCCGGGCCACGCCTCAATCCCCACGAGCTTGCCAGCTCGCACCATACCTTCCGTAGTTCTCCACCATCCGGCCGGTAACCGCATCGCCCCTTCTTCTTTAGAAGAAGCCTTCTCCTTCTCCTTACCCTTCCCCGGCTTGGGCATTGATTTATAAGAACTTTCAACTTTTATCCACAGATCGCGACTTTGAATCTTGCCAATCGAACTCCACAGTGCCCCTCTCGCTGGCACGGAGTCAAATCTGTGCCAGCGAGGCCAGTCGACAACAAAAACTTCGCCCGTGGACTTATCGCGCTGAATCAAGCCACGGCGCGAAAACTCGTCAAGTGCATCGTCAAGGCTTGCGGCCGTCATGCTAAGGTCAGCAGCAAGCCGGTCCACCCCGAGCAGATAGCAACCGCACGCTGTCGTATCCGGGTTGAAATACAGCGAGACGTAGATGAATTTCTGTTGCGTAATCAGGTCTCTTACACGCGGCCAAGCCATGATGTTGACCGGAACGGGGCGGGTGTCGACGCCGCTCATCTGACATGTACAGTGAAATCATCGTCCTTGCGGCGGCGACCACGACGAGGTTTATCTGAGATCTCGCGCGGCTGAGCACCTGGCAGACTGTTGATCCAGGCACGGACATCCCCGGCTCGCCAGCGAACATACCGATTCTGCCGAAATACCGGTTTCGGGAGCGCGTCAGGAGCACGGCACAACATGTGGTAAATCGCGTTGCGAGTTTTGCCGATGAGTTCGCCAAACTCATCGGGGTTTAGCAATGCTGCGTTATCCATCTGCGCAAACGCCACGCGGAAATCTCTTATATCCTTGTCCATGATCTTTGCTCGCAGCTATCAGGTATCCATCAGTTTTGCTAGGATGCCTTCACGTCCGCAGCACAACCAAAGGGCAATCGGCGAGGTTTCAGTGAGTGACGGCAGACCACAATGGAAGTCAGGGCGACACATGGGCGGCGTACGCGGTCAGCGTCGACAAAAGAGGATCACCATTCGGCTCTTACGGCTGATAGAGCGGAAATCAGGTCTGCCTCCAGCGGTACTTGAGCAACGGTACGATCTTGGGCTTAAAGGCACGTTCGACGTTGAAACGGGGCAGGAATGGGCGAGGTATGCTCATGAGCCATCCGAGGACCGCCGGCTGAATCAAGCTCTCTCCATTGATCGGCTTCGACTGGTCGCCGCTGACGCGCTGACGATGCAACATGTGACGCTGGAAGACTTGCGAGAACTAGGTTTGCTCCAGCTACTTGACGAGAATAATCCCCGCAGCCGCTTTAAGAGAGAACAGAAGGCTGTTAGCGACTTCCAGGCGGGCCTCAAGCGGCTTTCCGAGGGAAAGTGTCCCCTCGCTTCCGGAGGCGGAAAAGGCGGGCGCCCCCGGAAGCTAGCCGAAGCTCCCATCGCAGAGAGGCTCGAAGCCTACAGCAGTTGGTTGGCCCATCTTGCCTGCCTTGGGGGGTTCGTATTTGAAGATCGGGATTCTGTCGCAGACCAAGACCTCTGGGTGCAACAGCTTGCCGCAGACGCAGGTCGTATCGCCACGGATGTTGATTACCAACAGTTGGCCGAAAGCGATCGCCCCTTCGACCCGGCCTACCCGACAGGCGGTGCTCTGAATCGCCTTCGAATTCGGTTTATGGGCGGAAATCTCGACGAACCGTGGTGTCCAAAGTGTGCCCCTTTGTCCGTACGGTGGGACCGGGTGACACTCGAACCATGGGCCAACATTTCGGCTCAGACTGCTTCGCCTGCCGAACTTGACCTATTCTTCGAGCGCATCGAGAAAAATCTTCAAGAATCGAGACTGTAAGCTCCCAGGCCAGTGGGAGCGGCTCTTCGGTCCAATGGGCCCGATGCAGCGGCCGTAGTCCAATACGCGGTGCAAAAGCGGTGCAATGTAATCGGCAGACCACGGAAAACAACGGCAGCCGTGGGAAGCTAAATTTGCTGTAAAATCAATGGCGTGCGGGAAGACCGTACACAAGTACTTGGGCTGATTTTCGTTTCACACGGCAGGGGTCACTGGTTCGATCCCAGTACTACCCACCAGATTCTTGGTGTGTCGATCACCGAAGACAAAAGGGCTTACGCAGCAATGCGTAAGCCCTTTTTCTATTTGCCGGCAAATACGTCGCGTGCGCCATACGAGATATCGTTGGCTATAGAACCACGTCGTTCCGTAGGTTGGCGAGCGCCCCGCACTATTGCTATATTCGGCAAACGGGCATTCGCCCGGTCCGGCTCCGTCCGGTTTCTCCATCTTGAACCATCTCAGGGAGGCGCCACATGTTTGCAGTGCATCGCGCGCTCCCCCGCATGGTTCCACGACCGCCGGCCCGTCCGCCACGACCGATGCGACCTTGAAGCCGCAGCGTTGTCGCTGATGCGCCGCCGCCTCGGCAGGCGCACCGCGTTCATTCCAGACAGTCCGTTGTTCCGTTGCCGTTGTTTGCCGTCGTTTTTTTCGCGCGTTCCCGCGCGGATTCCGGCATCCGCTGGCTGTCTACCCCTTTTTCGCTTCTGACTGGAATCTCGGCGCGCTCGTGCTTCGCCGGGCCCAAAGCAAATGGCCAACAGAAAACTCGACTTTCGCGGACAAGCCTTCAAGGATGTCCTCGGCTTCACCTTCCGTCACTGGGCGCAACAGCCGGGGCGCATCGTCGTGATCGCGGCGCTCGCGCTGTTCACGGCGGGCGCGGACATCCTGACGCCGGTCTTCGCCGGACGTCTCGTCGACGCGATCGCGGCCGGTCCGGCGTCGTCGGCGCCCATCTGGCATCACGCGCTCGCGGCCTTCGGCGCGCTCGCCGCGCTCGGCTTCACCGCGACGCTGCTGCGCCAGGGCGTGTACTTCAACATCATCCGCTTCACGCTGAAGATGATGAGCGAGATCGCCGCGCGCGCGTTTCATCGCGTGCAGCGCTTTTCGACCGACTGGCACGCGAACAGCTTCGCCGGCTCGACCGTGCGCAAGATCACGCGCGGCATGTGGGCGCTCGACCTGCTGAATGACACGCTGCTGATCGCGCTGCTGCCATCGCTGGTGATGCTGATCGGCGCGACCCTGCTGCTCGGCTCGCGCTGGCCCATGATGGGCAACGTCGTCGGCATCGGCTCGCTGCTGTACATCGGCGTGACCGTGACGGTGTCGCTCGGCTTCGTCGCGCCGTCCGCGCGTCTCGCGAACGCGTGGGACACACGCATGGGCGGCGCGCTCGCCGATGCGGTCAGCTGCAACGGCGTCGTCAAAGCATTCGGCGCGGAAGCGCGCGAGGAAGCGCGCCTCGCGCACGTGATCGGCAAATGGCGGCAACGCACACGCCGCACGTGGGTGCGCGGCACGCTCAACGGCGGCCTCCAGGGCGGCATGCTGGCCGCGATCCAGGCGGCGATTCTCGGCGTGGCGCTACTGCTGTGGGCACGCGGCGAAGCGAGCGTCGGCGACATCACGTTCGCGCTGACGATGTTCTTCATGCTGCAAGGCTATCTGCGTGACATCGGCATGCACATCCGTAACCTGCAGCGCTCGGTCAACGACATGGAGGAACTGGTGTCGCTCGAGAGTCAGTCGCTCGGCGTCGAGGATCGTCCCGGCGCCGGCGCCATCGCGATCCGCGACGGCGAGATCCGCTTCGAGCAGGTGTCGTTTCACTATGGCGCGCACAGCCGGCCGCTCTACGACGACTTTTCCATCCGCATCGCGGCGGGCGAGCGCGTCGGGCTGGTCGGTCATTCCGGCTCGGGCAAGACGACCTTCATCAAGCTGATCCAGCGCCTTCACGACATTTCGGGCGGGCGGATCACGATCGACGGCCAGGACATCGCGCAGGTCCAGCAAGCGTCGCTGCGAAGCCAGATCGCGATCGTCCAGCAGGAGCCGGTACTGTTTCACCGCTCGCTTGCCGAGAACATCGCGTATGGACGGCCCGGCGCGACCCGCGCCGACATCGAGCGGGCCGCGCGGCTCGCGAGCGCGCACGACTTCATCGCCGCGCTGCCGAACGGCTACGACACGCTGGTCGGCGAACGCGGCATCAAGCTATCGGGCGGCGAGCGTCAACGCGTCGCGATCGCGCGGGCTTTTCTCGCCGACGCGCCGATCCTGATTCTCGACGAAGCCACGTCGAGCCTCGACAGCGAAAGCGAAGTGCTGATCCAGCGCGCGATGGAGCGGCTGATGCAGGGGCGCACGACGCTGGTGGTCGCGCATCGGCTGTCGACGGTGCGCGCGCTCGACCGGCTCCTCGTGCTCGACAAGGGCAAGGTGATCGAGGAAGGCAGCCACGACGCGCTGATCAAACGCGACAACGGCTTGTACCGTCGCTTGTTCGAGCGTCAGGCGCTGGAGCTGATCAAGGGTCTCGGCGAGCCGGAGCTCGTGCGCGAGTCGGCAAAGGTCAAAGCCGACCGGGTCGACGATTCTGGCTTGTTGGTCGGCTAGCGCGACGCAGGCATGCACCAGGCTTCGCGGCAAACGATGCCACGCCTGGCGCCACCAGCCCCTGGCAATAGAAGGCCCGCCGCGCTACACCGCGCCGGCGGGCAACCCGATGCCGCGCGCCATTCCGGTCGCGGCAAACACCATCAGAACCAGCAGCACGGTCTGGATCACGCTGAAATGCGCGTAAGATCGCGCCTTCTTCAGATTCGGCGCCGCGCCGCTGCGGATCGCCGCGCGCCAGCGCATCAGGCCGAGCATCGTGGGCACTTCGAGGATCAGGATCAGCGCGAGCAACGTCATCTTCACGTGAAAGAGCGGCTGGTGCAGGTAGTAGTCGGCGCCCTTCTCATAGCTACCGAACATGCGCATCAGGCCGGTCACGATCAGCACCAGCGCGGCGATGCCCCAGCGTGAATCGGCGCGGAACACCGAACGCAACGCGGCGGGCACCGACGCGCGACGCAGCGACCACGTGCGTCTGAGAATCGACGCGAGCGCAAAACCATAAGCGAGCAGATGAAGGGCGGCAAGCAACCAGCGAACCAGCATGGCGACTCCTGCGAAAGACGCAATATGATCGATGAGTGTCCCACTCGCCCGCCTGCAGGCCGGGCGCCTTGACTGCATTATCGACGAAGCTTCGCTTCGGGATGCGTGCATCGGCCACGCGATGTGACCGATAGCACAAAACATGCAGCGTCAGACCTGGCGCAGCGTCGTGTCGAGCGCGCGAGCGGCGACGCGATCGCCTTCGGTCGTCAGCGCGGCGCGGAAAACGGTCTGCCGGTTATGACCCGCGGCGGCCGGCGAATCCCACAGCAACTCGACCTTCGGACGCACGCCGAACGCGCTGCGCGCAAGCGACGGCGCCGCGACCGACCCTATCGGCGCCGCTGACGCGCCGGCCTTGCCCGGCGCGCCGAACGCGACCGCGGGCGCCGGCGTCGCGCGCGCATTGGAACCGCTCGCCCAGCGCACCGACAATTCGCGCGCATCGTATTGCCCCACCTTGCGCCGCTCAGCCCACACGACGACGGTGCGGGTCAGCGGATCGAGCGACACCGCATAGCGGCCGATCGCGAAGCGCCGCGCCGCCACATTGGTGCGCCACAACGGCAGCGGCCGGCAGATCCACAAGACGGTCGCATACAGCACCGGCGCCGCGACGAGCCAACCGTTGCTGGCCGCGACCGCCTGCATCGCGCGACGCCAGCCTGCGCTCGCGACGAACGCGCCGACCGACCACAGCGCAAACAGAAACCCGAGGAACGCGAACAGGCGCAGCGCCTGACGCAGCCATTGCGGCAACGGATGGAACGGACGCTCCGCGACGGCGCGCGCGCCCGGCAGGAAGATCAGCAGGAACAGAAAAACGAGGTTGATACATGCCCACGGTGAAGACGCCATCGCGGTCAGCGCGGTGGTCAGCTTCATCTCGGACATCGAGAAAAACCAGCGGGCGGCGAGCACGAGACCGATGGCGCGCAACGTAAAAATCGTTCCGGCGCCGGGCGCGGCGTTCGCGCGCGTCTCTTTCGTTCTCGCCAAGGCATCCTCCTGTCGTCGGCGGCACCGCAGCCCAATTTGCGGCACGGCAATTATAGGGATATTACCGAGACTGGCTCGTTCGCGCCGCGCGGAAACCCGTATTTTCAGTTGTGCACCGACGAAAAACGCAGCGCGCATGCAACAACGCCCCGCCGGCGACGTGCCGGCGGGGCGTTCAGAGCAACGAAGGAAGCGTGCAACGAGTTACTGCCGACAGCGTTTTATCTACCGCGAAACAATCGCCAATCAGCCCGCGTTGACTTCGCGCAGCACCGTGCGATGTTTGCGGCGCAGCAGCTCTTCATAGGTGGCGACGTAGTTCTGCGCCATCACCTTCGACGAGAAGCGCGCCTCGAACGCCTTGCGCACGCCAGCGCGGGGCAGCGTGTGCAGACGTTTGACGGCGGCGACCGCGCTGATTTCGTCCTCGACGACGAAACCCGACACGCCGTTTTCGATCACTTCCGGCACCGAACCGCGATTGAACGCGATCACCGGCGTGCCGCAAGCCATCGCCTCGATCATCACGAGACCGAAGGGCTCCGGCCAGTCGATCGGGAACACCAGTGCGTGCGCATTGCCGAGAAACTCGCGCTTTTCAGCTTCGCCGATTTCGCCGATGTACTCGACGTGCGACAACGACATCAGCGGCTTGATGACTTCTTCGTAGTAGGCACGGTCGGCCTTGTCGATCTTGGCGGCGACCTTGAGCTTCATGCCTGCCTGCCCGGCGATGCGAATCGCCCTGTCAAGCCCCTTCTCCGGCGAGACGCGACCCAGGAATGCGAGGTAGCCGGGCTCGACGTTGGGAATCGGCTTGAGCACGTCTTCCGGCAAACCGTGATAGACGGTTTGCAGCCAGTGCGCCTGCGGCAGCGGAATGCGCTGGTTGTCCGAGATCGACACGACCGGCACGTCATTGAACGTGTTGAAGATCGGCTGCAGTTCAGGCAGATCGAGACGGCCGTGCAGCGTCGTGACGAACGGCACAGGCTGACGCGCGAACAGCGAGAACGGGTAGTAGTCGATGTGGAAATGCAGCACGTCGAATTCGTCCGCGCGGCGGCGCACTTCTTCGAGCAGCAGCATGTGCGGCGCCATCACGTCGCGGATCGTCGGGTCGAGGCGCAGCGCCTGCGGCCAGAAAGCTTCGAGCTTCGCCGAGGTTTGCGAATCACCGCTTGCAAACAGCGTGACGTCGTGGCCCTGCTCGACCAGCGCCTCGGTCAGATAGGACACCACGCGTTCCGTACCACCGTACAGCTTGGGAGGAACCGCCTCGTGCAGCGGAGCGATTTGAGCGATTCGCATATTGACGAACTCCTAGTAAAAAATCAGGCAAAAGTACTGCATTTGGAAAAAGCGACTCGCTTGCTCGCCAGGGCAGTCTGGCCGGAAATGCCGGCGCGGGCCTGATTCTTTTGAGAAATCCTGCGATGGATCGCTTGGTAACGAGCCCGGACAAGTGGATCAGCGACTGGGCATGTGCGAGTAAACGCGCCCGTTGCACCGACGTTGACAAACTGTCAGAAAAATTGCCGGGCCAAGCACGCATTATCGATGCCCGGATTGTTGCAGCACCGCAGCATTTCAAAGTCTTTACGTTGTTACAAATGCGAAACACTTTGCAAACCCTTGTTTTCAAAGACAGTTCTACAGTATGCACGAGGTTTCGGGAGGCGCGGCGGTACCGTGTCTGCGAGCTCTCGCCCATCAACGTTGCCGGTAGGAATTGCAAAATTGCCGCAGCGCGGTTGAATGCAATCTGTAATCGTATCTCGAAATTTTCCGCAATCTGCCTGAATGGCCCGTCGGCTGGTGTGTCGGGACGACGCAGATCGCGGAGGTCCATCGCGAAATCAATCGCGTCAAAGCCCGGATACACAGGGCGCAATCGCCTTTGCATGTTTACAATGCGAAGCATCGGCTTCACGCAGAGCCATGCTTGTCCGTGTGGTCCGCGCATTGCATGCACAACCCGCAACACATCGATCTCAGCTCAATTGGAACACTTGACCATCGCCCAGCGTAACGCCCAGAACGCCAAGCTCGCGAGCTATGCGCACCGGCCACTTGCGTTTCTCTTCCGCTTTATCCGCCGCCATCCGCTCGCGCATGCGATCGTGTTGTGCAGCGTGTTTGCGGCCGTGGGCTGTGCACTCGCTTCGCAGTACGCGATCAAACATCTGATCGACGTGCTCGGCGGCGGCAGGCATCATCCGGGACCGCTGTGGGGCGCGTTCGCGATCCTCGTCGGCCTGATCGCTGCCGACAACCTGTTGTGGCGGATCGGCGGCTGGTTCGCCGCGCACACGTTCGTCGCCGTGACGGGCGATTTGCGGCGCGACCTGTTTCAGTACCTGAGCGGCCACTCGCCGACCTACTACGCCGAAAAGCAGCCCGGCATGCTGGCAAGCCGGATCACCGCGACCTCGAACGCCGTCTACACCGCCGAAAACACCACCGCGTGGAACGTGCTGCCGCCGTGCATCGCGGTGCTCGGCGCGATCGTGATGATCATCGCGGTGAACCCGCTGATGGCCGCCGGCCTGATGCTGTGCTCGGCGATCCTGTCGGTCGTGCTGTACAAGCTCGCGGGCCGCGGTTCCGCGCGTCACCATAATTTCGCGACCAAGGCGGCATCGGTCGACGGCGAGCTTGTCGACGTGATCAGCAATATGGGGCTCGTGCGCGCGTTCGGCATGACGTTCCGCGAACAGCACCGCTTTGCTTCGACGGTCAAGTCGGAAATGGACGCGCGCCAGCAAAGCCTGCTGTACCTGGAAAAGCTGCGTCTGCTGCACGCCGTGGTCACCGCGCTGCTGTCGGCCGGCCTGCTAGGCTGGGCGCTATGGCTGTGGGACCAGGGCCGCGCGACCTCGGGCGACATCGTGCTCGTCAGCTCGCTCGGCTTCACGATCCTGCACGGCACGCGCGATCTCGCCGTCGCGCTCGTCGACGTCACGCAGCACGTCGCGCGACTCGCAGAGGCCGTGCGCACGCTGCTCGAACCGCACGGCATGCCCGATCGCGACGACGCGACCGAACTTGTGCCGCAGGGCGGCCGCGTCACGTTCGACAGCGTCACGTTCGCCTATCCGCGCCGCCGGCCGATTCTCGATCACTTCGACCTCGATATCGAACCGGGTCAGCGCGTCGGGCTGATCGGCAAGTCGGGCGCCGGCAAATCGACCGTGCTCGCGCTGTTGCAGCGCTTCTACGAGACCCAGGGTGGCGCGATCAAGATCGACGGCCAGGACATCGCGTCGATTACCCAGGACAGCCTGCGCCACGCGATCGCGCTGGTGCCCCAGGACATCTCGCTGTTCCATCGCACGGTGTACGAGAACATCGCGTACGGCCGCCCGGACGCGAGCCGCGAGGAAGTGTTCGCCGCCGCGCGCGAGGCGCGTTGCGTGGACTTTATCGAAGCGATGCCGGAAGGCTACGACACGATCGTGGGCGACCGCGGCGTGAAGCTGTCGGGCGGTCAGCGCCAGCGCATCGCAATCGCGCGCGCGATTCTGAAAAACGCGCCGATCCTGCTGCTCGACGAAGCCACGTCCGCGCTCGACAGCGCGTCCGAGGAAGCGATCCAGAAGGCGCTCGACCGCCTGATGGTCGGCCGCACCGTGATCGCGATCGCGCACCGTCTGTCGACGCTGAACAACTTCGACCGGATCATCGTGATGAGCGCCGGCAAGGTCATCGACGACGGCACGCCGGAAGAACTGCGCCAGCGTCCGGGCCTCTATCGCGACCTGCTCTCGAAGCAGTATGGCAAGGGCCAGACGCTGCATATCGGCGGCAAGAAGGTCGACGAACAGCACGTAGCCTGACGCACGCCTGGTCCACGCGCTGCGCATCGCTTGAAAAAAAGCCGCTCCCTGGAGCGGCTTTTTGCTGTCTGGCTCGCGGCCCGGCTTGGCTTAGCCGGTCACGCTCTCGCGCGCCGCCCTCTTGCGCGCGGCGCCCGCCGCACCCGTGGCCGCGTGCGCTTTCCCGCTTCTGGCGCGCTTCGCGCCCTCGACGCTCTGCAGATCGCGCATGAAGTTATCGCGCCACACCGATACGTTGTTCTCGCGCAGCTGCGCCATCATGTCGCGATAGCGCCCCTGGCGCTCGGCGAGCGGCATGTCGAGCGCCCGCGCGAGCGCTTCGGCCATGCCGTCGATATCGACCGGATTGACGATCAGCGCGCCGTCGAGCTCCTGCGCCGCGCCCGCGAAGCGCGACAGCACCAGCACGCCGGGATTCTCCGGATCCTGCGCCGACACGTATTCCTTCGCAACGAGGTTCATGCCGTCGCGCAACGGCGTCACATAGCCGACGTGCGCGGTACGGAACAGCGCCGCCAGCACCGAGCGCTCGTACTGCTTGTGGATGTATAGGATCGGCGTCCAGTCCAGCTCGGCGAAACGTCCGTTGATCCGTCCCGACTCGCCTTCGAGCTGTAGCCGGATGTCTTGATACGCGTGCAGGTCGGCGCGCGTGGGCGGGGCGATCTGCAGGAACGACACCTTGTTGCGCTGCGCGGCCGTATGCTCGAGCAGGCGCTCGAACGCACGGAACCGCTCGACCAGCCCCTTCGAATAATCGAGCCGGTCGACGCTCATGATCAGCTTGCGCGAATGCAGGGTCGCCTTCATCGTGCGCACCGGCTTGCCGCGTTCGCCCGCCTTCGCGAGCTCGGCGATCTCGTCCGGATAGACGCCGATCGGATACGCAGAGGCGCGCAACGTGCGGCCGAACGCATGCACACTCAGCGGTCCTTTCGCCGACGCGTCGATCGAGCCGCCCGCCTCGTTGATCACGTAGTCGCAGAACGCGCGCAGATCGGGACCGGTCTGGAAGCCGAGCAGGTCGAACGAGCACAGCGCCTCGACGAGCTCGCGATGCGGCGGCACCGTCAGCAGCACCTGCGCGGCCGGAAACGGAATGTGCAGAAAAAACCCGATGCGGTTCTTCACGCCAGCCGAGCGCAGCGCCTGAGCGAACGGAATCAGGTGATAGTCGTGCACCCAGATCACGTCGTCCTCGCGCAGGAGCGGCACGAGTTGCTGCGCGAGCCACGCGTTGACGCGGCAGTAGCCTTCGAAGTCGTGCCGGTCGTAATGCAGCAGGTCGGATCGATAGTGGAACGCGGGCCACAGCGTCGCGTTCGAGAAACCACGGTAGTACTGGTCGTAATCGCGCCGCATCAGCGGGACGGTCGCGAAAGTCACCGGACCGCGCTCCTCGAGCTTGATCTGCGGCTGGCCGGAGCTCAGCACGTCGCCGCTCCAGCCGAACCACATGCCGCCGGTCTCCTTCAGCGCGTCGTACACGCCGACCGCCAGACCGCCCGCCGCCGGACCGCCCTCCGAAATAGGCGCCACCCGGTTCGAAACAATGATCAGTCGGCTCATGAAGCGCGATTCCCGATGCAATATGTTGTTTTCGTTGAACGGGGCCACCGGCGTCATGCGCCGCGCGCCGCCGCGACGATGGTTTCGAGCCAGTCGAGCAGCGACGACACCGATTCGACGCGCGTGTGCGCCATCGTTTCGCCCGCGCCGACCTTGATCGACAGACCGCCGCGCTCGTTGACGACCGCGAAGCCCTTCTCGTCGGTCAGATCGTCGCCGGCGAAGATCGGCGTGCGGCCGGTGAACGGCAGCTCGTCGAGGAACGCGCGCGTCGCGCGGCCCTTGTCGACGTCCTTCGGCTTGATCTCGTAGACCATCTTGCCGGGCTGCAGCACGTAAGAAGCGGGGTAATCGGCGACGAGCCGCTCGGTCGCCTCGCGCGCGACCGGCTCGCGGTCCGGCGCGTTGCGGTAGTGCAGCGCGAGCGCCGCGCCCTTGATCTCGAGCAGCATGCCCGGATGTTCGTTGACGACCTGCGCGAGCACCTGCTCCATGCGCAACAGGCGCTCGTCGTGAAAGCCGATGCGCTGCGTGTCGCCATTCGCATCGCGCCGCTCGGCGCCGTGCAGACCCGCGACCGGCAGATCGGGCATGCCGAGAAAACTGTCGATGCTGTCGATGCCGCGCCCCGACACCACCGCGACCGCGCCATTCGTCAGACTGCGCAGTTCGCGCAGCAGGTCGATCACGCGCGGCTGCACCAGCACGCCGTCCGGTGTGGGGGCGAGTTCGACGAGCGTGCCATCGAAGTCGAAGAAAAATGCCGTCTCGCTCGGAGACAGAACAGCCGGAAGTGCTTGCATCGCCTGGGTTCGCCTTTCAGCCATCTATGGCCGGAAAAGTGTGCGCATCTTACCGCGCATCCGTCAATTTTTCGAGAAAGTAAGCTGGGACTCAAGCCCGATGGGCGATCTATTCATCCGCCTCCATCGATTGCGTTCAAAAGCGCAACGATCGGGCTTCAACCGGCTTTCAGCAAGCTGCGTCAAATTGACCCGCAAATCGTGCGCCCGGCGCGCTGCGCGACGCTGGCGCCAATTTTGCGCTACAGTCGCTGCCACGCGGACCGTCGGCGTGATGGACATCGTTGCACGCTCTCGCTCAATCGCGTGCCGCGCGCGAATCTTGCGCGGCATGATCGGGCGACGGTGCGGCCTGCCTGCTCCATCGATTCGTGTTGCCTGCTCTTCAATCGAGTCATTGAACCCTGCTTTGTTCCCGATCCTGCCACCCCAGCGCCCGCGGCCGAACCTGTCCCGCTCACGACCCAAGCGACTCACGCACCGCTTGATGCACGGGTTGGCACGCCGGTTTGCGGCGGCAACTGCGCTGGGCACGCTGGTCGCGCTCGCCGCGCTGACCGGTTGCACACAGCGCGCCGAGCCGTGGCAGTTGACCAACGTGACCGGCCACCTGCCGGATCTGGACTTCACCTTGACCGACGACACCGGCCGTCCCGTCAACGCCGCGTCGTTCAGGGGCCGCACGTCGCTGGTTTACTTCGGCTACACGCATTGCCCGGACGTCTGTCCCGAAACGATGGGCCGTCTGATGCAGGTGCTCGGCAAGCTCGGTCCCGATGCGCAGAAAGTGCGCATTCTGTTCATCACCGTCGATCCCGCGCGCGACACGCCGCGGGCCTTGCACGACTATGTCGGCGCGTTCGACGCACAGCACGCCGAAGGGCTGACCGGCACCGACTGGCAGATCGAGTCGCTGGCCAAGCGCTATCGTGTCGCTTATCAGATGGAAAAGCGCGACTCGAACGGCAACTACGAGGTCACGCACAGCTCCGCCGTCTATGTGTTCGACAGCCGGGGCCGCGCGCGCCTGCTCGCCACCGATCACGACACGCCCGATGCGATCGCGCAGGACCTGCGCCGCATCATCGATGACCAATCCTGATTCTTCTTTGAACCCACTCCATTCCATCATGACGATCAAGCTCAAACCAATCGCTTCCCTCGCCTGCGCGCTCGCGCTGTCACTCGGCACCGCGTCGGCCGCGCAAGCGGCCGATGCTCACGCGATCAGCATCAAGGACGCGTGGGTGCGCTGGCTGCCGAACAACCTGCCCGCGGCCGGCTATGCGACGCTCGTCAACGCGAGCGACAAGCCGATCGACCTCGTCGATGTATCGAGCGACGACTACGGCGATGCGATGCTGCATCAAACCGTATCGAACGGTTCGACGCAGAAGATGGTGATGGTCGACAAGCTGACGGTGCCCGCGCATGGCCAGGTCGCGATCGCGCCGGGCGGCTATCACGTGATGCTCGAGGACGCGAAGCACAAGGTCGCGCCGGGCGACACCGTGCGTCTGACGCTGAAGTTCTCCGACGGCGAAACATTGAGCGCGCCGTTCGCGGTCAAGTCGCCGGGCCAGACCAAGTAAGCGGCACGACGGGCCGCCGCCACCGCACGCGCCATCGCCATGAACCTGCTCTACTGGCTCGATCCCTGGGAGTTTTCGCCGACCGTCGTGATCGCGTTGCTGATCCCCGCGATCCTGTTCGTGCGCGGCGCACGCAAGGCGCGGCTGTCGTTCGCGCGGCGTCTGTCATTCTGGTTCGGGCTGGTCGCGCTGTATGTCGTGCTGCATACGCGGCTCGATTATTTCTTCGAGCATGAATTCTTCATGCATCGCTTGCAGCATCTGGTGCTGCATCATCTCGGGCCGTTCTTCATTGCGCTGTCGTATCCGGGCGCGGCGTTGCGCGCGGGAATTCCGTTGCGCTGGCGACAGCGCTTCGTGCGGCCCGCGCTGCAAACACCGCTCGTGCGCACGGCGCTCGACGTCGTCATGCACCCGGTCGTCGCGGTCACGCTATTCGTCGGGCTGATCTATTTCTGGCTGCTGTCGCCGATCCATTTCGTCGCGATGCTCGACTGGCGGCTCTATCGCGTAATGAACTGGAGCATGGCGATCGACGGCCTGCTGTTCTGGTGGCTCGTACTCGATCCGCGTCCGGCGCCGCCCGCGCGTCTGTCTCCGGGCAAGCGCGTGCTCGTCGTGATCGCGGCGATTCCGCCGCAGATCGTTCTCGGCGCATTCATCTTTTTTACGACGCACGAGCTGTATCCGATCTACTCGATCTGCGGCCGCGCGTTCACGTGGCTGAGCCCGATGCGCGATCAGCAGATCGGCGGGCTCCTGCTATGGATTCCGGGTTCGATGATGAGCGTGGTCGGCGCGCTGATCGCGCTGCGTCACTGGATGCGGCTGTCGTCTCGCGGACGCCTGCGCGCCGAGCGGCATGCAAAAGCGGCGCGCGGGCTCACGCATGCGGCGTCGACGACCACGAACGTGCCCCGCTGACCCGTTCGCGTTCACAGCGCGCGCATCCACACATGCGGGATGCCGTCTTCGTCGTGAACCTCCGAGACCGGCTCGAAGCCGAACGCACCGTAAAAGCCTTGCAGATGCGCCTGCGCGTGCAGACGGATCGGCGTATCGGGCCACTGCGCACGGATTTGCGCGAGCGAGCGTTCGAGGATCGCATTGCCGAGACCGATGCCGCGAAACGGCGCGGTCGTCAACACCCGGCCGATGCGCACATCGGCATCCGCCGCATCGGGCAACAACACGCGCAGATAGCCGGCCAACGGCGGCAGCGCCGCACCGTCGCCGGTGCCATACGCAAGCAGATGCCAGGCTTCGACGTCGAGCCCATCGATATCGCCATACACGCAGTTCTGTTCGACGACGAACACCGCGCTGCGGGCGGCCAGCATCTCATAGACTTCGACGCTCGTGAGGTTCCCGAACGGCTTCCAGCGCCATTCGAGCTGGGCGAGCCGCGCGGCGGCGGTGTGTTGCGGTTCAGTCATCGGTAGCTTTCAGGGTCAATGCGCGACAGCGCGGGCAACGATCCGCAATTATGCCGCGCGCCTCGTCATCGAGCATGCGCAGGCCTGGCATCCGGGCGGTCGACACCGCTGTTTTCGGTCGCGAAAGCCGCGCACGCGTTCAGAACACCGCTTGCACGGGTCGCGCGAGACAGTCGGGGAGATTGCCGGGGCCGCATAGATGCAGCGCGCCGACGACCACCAGCGTGCGCTCGCGAACGTCCAGCAACTCGCTCAGCCGCGCGGCCCACGCGCGATTGCGCACGTCGAGAATCGCCTGACGGATGCCGGCCAGATTGAACATCGGCGCTTCGACGGCGATTTGCTGTATCGCGTGCAGATCGCCCTCCAGCCACGCCGCGTGCATCCGTTCGAGCGTGCGCTGCGGTTCGCCGCGGTCGGCCATCAGCATGTCGAGCGCCGCGGCAATGGCTTCGAGCGGAATCGATTCGAGCGCGACTGCGACGTCCCGCGCGGACTCGAGATAGCGATACGGCTTCGCCTGCGCGAGCGCCGAGCGCAACATGCGCGGCTCGACACCCTCGACGACCTGCTGCAGCAGCGTCGGCGCGACGATCAGCGCGGCCCACGGACGCAGTGTTTCAAGCGGCGCGAGCAGGCCATCGGTCGGCCACAGCGCCCGCAGTTGCGTCCAGGCTTCGTCGCGCATCAGGGGCCGCAGTTGCGCGGCGTCGGGGTGTGCGTCGGCTTTGAGAAACGGCAGGATCGTTGCTGGGTCGGACTCGAATACGAGCGCGTCGGCCCAGTCATAGGCTTCGGCGACCCATGGCGGCGTTCGACGGCTCGTCGCGGGAAACAGATGCATCGAGCCGAGCAGGCGGACCTGAGTGCCGGTGAGTTGGAAATACATGCGGCTTCAATGAAAACGGGCGATGACGATGGTGCGATTCTATCGCCCGGCCTGGATGAGGCGCGCCGGCGTGCGTTGCCCTTCCCGTGCGCGCGCCGGACACGCCGTTGAGCGGAATGCGCTGCCCCAATGAATGCGGGAACGCATCAAACGCCTGAACCCGATTATTGCCCGCTCTTTTTAAACGACTCGAGTTCGGTCGTATAGCGCTCGTTTCTCACGCCATTGCTGCCGTAATACTCTTCCACCGATTTCACCCAACGGCCGACCTCCGGCACATACCAAAACGCTTTATCGGCGCGCGTCAAGCAAGTTGTCGCCTCACTCATGCAGCCAGAGGCTGTTTATTTGCGCTGATCGACGCCATCTCGACGACTGAGTCGCGTTCGGGGTTAAGCGTCACGGCACCAACCGGTGTCCAG